>JAUVAR010000002.1 GCA_030591625.1 Candidatus Zixiibacteriota bacterium | reverse complement strand
CGTCATTTGCTCCAAGAGGTAAGGAGTTCTTTCGAGAAGATTCGATATCCTGTTCTAGTTCTTCATACTTTTCAATTGAAATCAATTTAAAGGTTATCTTGTAGCCACCCCAGAATGACTCTAACGATGGCGTCATATTACTAGGTCGTTTTGCTAGATTCACGTCGAGTACCTGATAACCATTCTCAAGAAAAATATTCTCAAGGAGTTTCCTAATCCTAATCTCCAGACTTCCCAAATCACTCTCATCAAAGCTATCAATCATCGAAAAATCCAAGTCAATTGATGATCTCTGAGCGATCTTGTGAATCATGTCCAGAGCACTACCTCCCTTGAGAATCAACCTATCCATTAATTCGTCGTCCGATACAATAGCCTGTATTGTCAGTCTCTTCATCGTGTCTAGTATTTCAAAGTCCATGAAGAGACGATAAGTAATGCTGTGGATTTAAGCTAATACAAATTCGTATCCCCTCCCTCACACTTGCGCTTCTTCACTAAATCAGTATATTCATTCTCAGATTGTGAAAATTAGTACAAATGTGAGGATACAAGTATGGATTACAGAGTTGAAACCGACTCGATGGGCGAAATCAAAGTCCCATCCGACAAATACTACGGCGCACAGACTGCCCGCTCGCTCCATCATTTCAAAATCGGTGGCGAACGGATGCCACGCGAACTTATTCGCGGAATGGCGATTCTCAAAAAAGCAGCCGCAATCGTTAATGTCGAACTCGGACTGTTAGACAAAGCGAAAGGTGACCTGATCGCCAAAGCTGCCGACGAAGTAATCGAAGGAAAACTCGACGACCATTTCCCACTCGTAATTTGGCAAACAGGCTCCGGCACCCAAACCAACATGAACACCAACGAAGTGATTTCGAATCGCGCGATTGAAATCGCTGGTGGAACGATGGGTTCAAAAACGCCGGTTCATCCAAACGATGATGTCAACAAAGCGCAGTCATCGAACGATACGTTCCCGACCGGGATGCATATTGCTACCGTCGAAGAGATTCATCGTCGTTTGATTCCGATGATCACGCAGTTGCGTGATACGTTTGCGGAGAAATCAAAAAAGTTCGAAGGCATTATCAAAATTGGTCGTACTCATCTGATGGATGCAACTCCGCTTACTCTTGGTCAGGAATTTTCGGGCTATGTGCAGATGCTCTCAAACGGTCTTGATCGGATTGACGATTCGCTCAAGCGTTTGTATCCTTTAGCACTTGGTGGTACCGCGGTAGGAACCGGACTGAACACGCATCCTGATTTCGCCGTTAAGTCAGCGGCGAAAATTGCAGAACTTACCGGCAAACCATTTATAACCGCACCGAACAAATTCGAGGCTCTCGCTGGCCATGACGCCCTAGTTGAAATTTCCGGTGTGCTCAAAACTCTCGCCTGTTCACTTATGAAAATTGCGAATGATGTCCGTTGGTTGGCATCGGGTCCGCGTTGTGGAATCGGTGAAATTTCTATTCCGGCTAACGAACCGGGATCGTCGATTATGCCGGGCAAAGTTAATCCAACTCAGCCGGAAGCGATGACAATGGTATGCACTCAGGTGATCGGTAACGATGTTGCGGTTAACATTGGTGGTTCAAACGGTAATTTTGAATTGAATGTTTATAAGCCGGTTATGATTTACAATGTCCTGCAGTCGATTCGTTTGATTGCCGATGCCTGCGATATGTTCAACGAACATTGTGCGGTTGGAATCGAACCGAACCCAACGATGATCGATTATTACCTGAAGAATTCACTCATGCTTGTGACTGCGCTTAGCCCGCATATCGGGTATGATAATGCTGCAAAAGTTGCCAAGAAAGCTCATGCAGATAATTCAACTTTGCGTGAGGCAGTAATTGAGCTTGGACTTTTGACCGGTGAAGAATTCGACGAAAAGGTTCGGCCCGAGAATATGACCGGACCGAAAAAGTAGATTTGAATTATTAGTCTTAGTCACAAGGCTCCTTCAATGGCGAAGGAGCCTTGCTTTCATTTTGGTAAGAACGAAGTTACCGCTCTCACCTTCCCCCCTCTAAAAGGGTACCAATGCGTTCATTCCATTTGAACGCGTATATATTAGACGTGTTTAAGGACTAAAAAGTTGAATAAAAAAAGTGCGACAAGTGTATTATTCTGAGTGTGAACCGAGTTGTAGGCGGAGCAGAATTCTAAAGATGTCACTCACGATGAACCAGATCATCTGGATGAACCACTCCGCCAGAGCGAGGTGATAGTACAATGGACATTCCTTTGTCTATCTACTAAAACAAATCAGAGTCATTTATGGTTCCCCCTAACAGGAGATAAATTGATAGCATTGAATAGTTGCGCAAAACAAAATGCGCTCTTGTTACTAACTTAAAACGTGAATATATTCCAAGCATGCAAACTGCACTACACATACAGGCATTAGTTGCCGAACTTAAGGAAACGATTGTTGGCGGTAAGATTGTACGTACCGAGTTCTACAAAAAAGAACGATCGGCGTTCTTCTTTATCAAGTCGGATCGTTCGTTGAACGCCCTTGGCTTTGTTTATCATCCGGCCGGTGCAGGTTGTTTCCTTGTGCCTGCCTCCAAGGTTATGCCAACTACAAATGAAAAACCGTGGCCTGTCTTTGCACTAGAAGAGAGCGTTGTTGAATCGGTCGAACAGTATGCAAATGATCGTATTTTCAAAATAAATTTATCGACAGATGCCGGTCGTCGGACACTTGTTGTTGAAGCGATGGGGCCTAATGGAAATCTTTGGCTGCTTGATGAAAACTCATGCCGGTTAGCAACGCTAAGAAAGAAAACGTACGATCAGAAAGAAGCGTATGCGCCTCCACCACAACCAGAACATTTGGTAGATCCAAATAATATTGACGATGCAAAGATTTTAGAAATTGCTCAGGAGTGTGACCGTCAGATAACTTTTGTAAATGCTCTGACCAGAACGCTGGGTGGCTTTAACAAGACGATTGTTTTTGAACTGCTCCGAAGAAGCGAAATTAATCTTGATGAAGATGAGTTGGATGATGCTTCTGCTATAAAATTAGTAGCTGATATAAAAGAGATCGTATCACGCTTCACTACCGGTCCGACCGGTTACTTGTACGAACGTCAGTCCGGGGTCGAAGTTTATCCGTTCCGATTAAAAACTATAGAGCAACAGCCCGAAAAATACAAAACACTTTCGTTCGCTGTAGCCGCAATGACTGCCCGTCGCCGAGCGGTTGTTTCAGAAACTGATGAACGAAAAGTTATCACATCGGCCCTTAAGCGTTCGATAAAGAAATTGTCTCGCAGGGTAGAACATTTGGGGAATGATATTGTCGAGGCGGCTGACTTTGAACTGTTTCGTATCAATGGTGAATTGTTGAAAGTTAACTTAAATGAATTTAAGCGCGGTGATGAAACTGTTACGCTTGTCAATATGTATGATGCCTCGGGTGGTGAAGTTACTATCAAGCTTAATCCTGTTTTGTCACCGACTGACAATGTAGAATCATATTTCAAACGGTACCGCAAGGGACGCGAGGGGCTTGAGCTTTTGGAACGAAGATTGGAAATATCAAAAGCTGAATTGATTCGATTTGAAGAGATTTATGCCGCCCTTGATATGAATTTTGACAGTGCCAGCGAACAGTATCGCGAGGAGATAGAATCACTTCTTCCCAGAATTTCGACAAAACGAGATTCGCAACCGAGACTGCCATACCGTGAGCATCAGCTTTCAACCGGACTGACAATTTTTGTCGGGAAAGATGGTGCCGATAATGATCGCACCACCTTTGATTTTGCCAAGCCTTACGAATTATGGTTTCATGCCGGACAATGCCCCGGGTCACATGTTGTGATTAAGTTTCCGAGCAAAACTTTTGAGCCATCAAAACGAGAGATCGAAGAGACTGCGGCAATTGCTGCATTTCATAGTAAGGCACGCAATGATTCGCTCGTCTCGGTTATCTATACTCAAAGGAAATATGTTCGTAAACCTCGCAAAGCAAAGCCTGGTTTGGTTTCTGTTGAGCGTGAGAAGTCGGTTATGGTTGCCCCAAAGCCAGCGGAGTCGAAATAGTAAGCGATTGTATAACAACACTATAGTGTAGCGCGTAAAATAAAATGGTGAAAAATATCACAAAATCCAGCATTTTTGACTTGACCTGCCGATATGAATACTATTCTATAGTTAGTGAGTCCTAACCTGAGTTGTTATGATAAATAAAGTAACTGACAGAAAAATACAAATAATTGAAGAGAGCACTCATCTCTTTAGTTCTGATGGCTATGATCGCGTGACGGTTAAGTCGATTGGCGCAGTTTGTGGAATAACTGAGCCGGCGGTTTACAAACATTTCAATTCCAAGGAAGATATATATATAGCGGTGCTTGAGTCTTTAAAATCGAAGCTCGATTATGAGGCAGTTTTTGATGAACTGCGAAATGAAAGTGATGTAGAAGCTCTTTTGAAAGGTTTGGCTAAACACATTATTTCTTTCTTTACCAAACGATCCGATATGTATCGTTTGTTGTTGTACTCAGCTTTGAGCGGTCATGATAAAGCAGGGCAGATCTATAATCAGATCAGAGGCAGCTATCAAAAGTTTCTCAGGGAGCAACTCGACAGGCTTTATAGTGAAGGAAAGATATTAAAGAAGAATAATGATATTACAGCCCGCTGCTTTACAGGTATGGTTTTCGACTGTGCTCTGGGCAAAACCCTATGGCGGGGAATGCAGGGGAAAGTATATGACCCCTCAAAAGTTATTGCCAATAATGTGCCGATTTATGCGAGAGGATTAAAAAAGTAGTATTTTTTTCTTAATAAAGTGAGTTAGTGCTAACTAACATTACGAATATGAATTTAGTAATAGAACTTATATCCAAGAGGAAGGGATTCAACCGCATGCAAACAAGAATTGTAAGTAAACGAAATTTCTTCACGGTAGTCGTAACATGTATGCTGTTAATTGCAGCCCTTGCGTCTTCTGCTATCCGGGCAGAGCAGACTGCAGGTGCACTTTGTGCCGACTGCCATGAGGAGATTGTCGCCTCTTACGGCAAGACTTCACATGGTACTACCATTTCCGCAATGCCGGATCGGGCGCATAGTGTCTGTGAGTCTTGCCATGGAGCGGCAGTAGAACATGCTTCGACAGGCGATCCCGAATTGATCTTTAATCCTGCCAATACTGACCAGTTTCAGGCCGATCTTCTATGCTTGAACTGTCATTCGGATGGTATATTAGACAATTGGGAGTTCTCTGATCATAATGGTGGCGGAGCAACTTGTTCAGACTGCCATACTACTCATGGCGGTTCAACGGCAAAAGAATCAGGCGAGGCACTTTGCTACAGCTGTCATATTGAAGTAAAAGCTGCTACGTATTTGCCGTCACATCATCCGATCGTGGAAGGTAAACTCGAATGTGCAGATTGTCATGGTGTTCATGGTGAACCTGCTAAGTTAACGGCTGATAATACAGGTCGTGAACTTTGTCTTAGCTGCCATATGGAGCAGGAAGGACCATTTGTTTACGAGCATGATCCGGTAAACGAAGATTGCAACATCTGCCATGCACCGCATGGTACAGTAGCCGACAAGTTGCTTAGATACAATGAACCAGCGTTATGTTTGAATTGTCATGCGATGCATTTCCATGCGTCGGTAGAAGGGCAGGATGGTGAGTTTACTCCGCCACTTGCTGACGACCGCACGACGATGTCAACTACAGATGGTTGGAAAAAAGGTATGTTAACTAAGTGTACTCAGTGTCACTCTCAAATTCACGGTTCCGATATGCCTTCTCAGGCTATTCCAACCGGTGGCAACGCATTAACAAGGTAGGAGGAAGCAATGTTAAGATTACTAAGTTTACTGCTAAGCATCGTTTTGCTCCTGGCGATTGGTGCGGCTGTATCGGCTCAAGAAGATGTTTCGGATCAGGGTGTCAAACTCTGGCTTGGAGGACACTCTACTGATTACGACGGCTACACGAAGAAAGTTGGAGAATACAAAAAAGGTAATGATGAATTCCTTCCCGAAGGAAAGATTCACTACTGGCGTTGGCAAGATGATTCCCGTCTTGATCTAAATGTCCAATATTTCGATGATGATAATGTATTGGGACGATTCAATTATAATTTGGCAGATAAATTCTCAACTGAGATCAATTTCAGGTCGATGATTCGGCAGACCGGCCAGGATTTGCTTGAAAATATTGCTGCACGTGAGTGGTTATCGACTGTACCGGGTGGTAAGATGCTCACTCACGAGATTCTCGATCCGGGAGCTGATTACAATTATACTCGCAGTGAAATTTCGAGTCAGTTCAATCTCTTGCTCTCCCGCCAGAACGATTTGCGTCTTCTGGTAAGCCATCGTTCAATCATAAAGAAGGGTGAAGAGCAGCAGATAGCTTCAGACCATTGTTTCAGTTGTCATCTGACCTCTCAGGGTGCTACTGTTAACAGACAGACACATTCAGTCGAGGCTGGACTTGAAGGTAAGGCTGGTAAATATGATCTTGGTCTAAAAGTTGGTATGCGAACTTTCAAGTCACATGCTGATGCACCGACGGCATATTATGATAATGCAGCTCATCCTGTGACAGGGGGAGCTACAGATGAATTTGGATCAAGAGTTCTTTACGACGATACAACAGCTGCATATTCGGTCTTTCCCGAGAAACGGAAAATTTGGCAGAAATTCCGAGTCAAAGGTGATATTGGAAAAACAAGATTTGTTGGCTCGTTCGGTCATTCCAAGACCCGCAACAAGACTGCGAACCTTGATGCCAACTCAATCAACGGTGCCTTGAGCACAACTACCAGGCTGTCAAAAAGTTCAAGGTTGGTAGGACGACTTACTGCCTATAGGGTAACGTCTGATAATCCACTTATCGATCTTCCAGATTATCGAGAGGGTGCGGCTGACTCGGCTACGTTTGACTTTGATTTTATTCGCTATTCATCTCTTGACAGGCTCAATGGTGAAGCGAGTATAGAGTTGATTACACGCCTTGATAAGAGTACAACGCTCTCGTTACTTGCCGGATATGATAGAATTGATCGCTACGATTTCTTCGGTCCGGGCGATAATGCCACAACCAATAAGTTCTCTGGTCAAGCAAATTTGAAGTATCTGGCGGGTCGACAATTTTCTCAGAAGATTAAGTATCGTTGGGAGAAGACAAGCGATCCATTCACTTCTGCGCGTGGTCTGTTTGAAGCTGATGGTTCCAAATTGCTCGAACCACTGACAGACATAGGTTCAGCAGGATTCCAGTTCCAGTATTTCCAACGCGAAGATCTTCGCTATCAGAAAATTACTACCGAAGCAACCGATCGTCACGAGATCGATATAGTGACAACCTTCAGACCATCGCTTAAGACTTCTATTAACACTGGTATAAAAGGTTATTATGAATTCAACGACGATCTTGATTCTCTCGATGTTGAACGTTTTTCTATTCGGCCTAACCTTGGGATAAATTATAGTCCAAGTCAAAAGGCTATCTTCACGGTTGGTTATACTTACTCGTTTATCAAGAATAGGGGACCGGTCACTATTGCCCTCTTTGATGGCTGAGGTGGCCATATATTCCGCGACACCGTGAGTGGCGCAGCGAAACATTATGGCTCGATCTATTCGATGACCGACTACAGAAACTCATCGCACAATCTGTTTGGTTCGATTACAGTGATGCCGACTCAGAAACTTTCTCTGACAACAAGCTTCACATATAATCAATCAAGTGGAGGTTATGACGAAGTAGTTATGCCATCGGTTGAACATCTGGCGGTTAATGATCTTGGCGATCCAGAACTGACCCATCAGGACTTTTTCTTTGATGAGATGCACACATACTCTGATTTGAATTACAAGTTATCGATACTTGCAGTAAGAGCTGCATACAGAGTTTCTCCAAGTATGATGCTGACGGCAGACTTTGATTATGCCGAACTAACCGATGCAGCAGCCTGGGTATATGGATCAGAAACTGGTTCGTTGACAGGAATTCGTACAGGTGTGGAAATAAGTTTCTAAAACCTTAAGTTACCTCCTTTCCTGTTAAAGAAACCGGGTATGGCCAATATGGCCAGCCCGGTTTTCTGTTGTGATGTTAATTTTATATTACAGTATTCAGAGTTGTGCAGCTGAAAGTTTAGTTCGTTTCCATTATCCTGTCTTCTCGCCGGTCATCGCTTCGATCTCTGCAAGCAATGTCGATTCAAGTTCTGCTTCGGTCATACGTTTGACAATCTCACCCTTCTTGATGAGTATCCCTTTGCCATCACCTCCGGCGATACCAACATCGGCAGCGGCAGCTTCGCCCGGTCCATTGACCGCACAACCCATGACTGCAACTTTAAGAGGTGTCTTGATATGTTTTGTCTTTTCAGAAATTGATTCGGCGAGTGGGATCATATCGATCTGGCATCGTCCGCAAGTAGGACAGGAGATAACTTCCACCCCTTCATCTTTAAGCGCACACGATTTTAGAATCTGTTTAGCAACACGAACTTCATGAATCGGGTCAGCAGTGAGTGAAACTCGAATAGTGTCACCGATGCCGGTCAACAACATTGCACCAATTCCAATTGATGATTTAATCGTTCCAGCCTCAAGTATGCCCGCTTCGGTGATTCCCAGATGCAATGGGTAGTCGCATTTCTGTGCAAGCATCTGGTAGGCCCAGTAAGCTGTTACGGTGTTGGAAGATTTGACAGAGATCACAGTATCAGTAAATCCGCAATCTTCGAGAACTTCAATTTCTCGCATTGCAGCTTCGCAGAAGGCACGAGGGTCATCGTGGCCATACTTTTTCAAAATATCTTCGGGCAGTGAACCTGAGTTCACACCAACTCTGATCGGTACACCGGCATCTTTGGCCGCTTTAGTGACTTCTCGTACTTTCCATTCGGCTCCGATGTTACCAGGGTTGATTCTAATTTTATCGAATCCGGCTTCAATCGCTTTGAGAGCGAGCTTGTATTGGAAATGAATATCGGCAACAATTGGTCCCGTTACGCCTGCTCGGATCTTAGAGAGCGAATCTGAAGCGTCATGATTGAGTACAGAAATTCTGACAATATCTGCACCAACTTCAAAAAGTTCGTTGATTTGAGCGATAGTAGCAGCTACATCACGGGTGTCAGCGGTGGTCATTGACTGAATCGCTATTGGGAATCCGCCCCCTATAAGGACATCTCCGATTTTGACTGCACGGCTTTTACGCCGTTCTTGAGGGTAATTTATTTCCATATCAATAAGTTGACCGCACCGTGCGGGTTGTTTAAGTTATGACTTCTAAGCTCTGTGTCAAAGGAAAGTTGGAAAAGTGTGATTTGGTTCAAAAGAATAATCCCATTTGTAGTTCTAATTGGTGGCTGGTTCGCCTATCAGGAATATAACGTCTGGAGCATCCAAAAAGTTGCTTCTGAAGATGAAATTATGGCGCAGGCGACTGCCCGAATTTGGGTTGCGGCAGGAGAATTCCGAAATGAGCCGGAAAGATATCTTGAATACAGGGATTCAATTCTAACATCCAACGGGCTGACACTTGGGAAAATGACTGCACTGATCAAGAGATGTGAGTCTGATCCAGCCGGATTATTCCCCTTTACACAGTCGGTTTATGACCTGGTTGATTCAATTTCGAGAGTTTCTGATTCAATTTCAAGGGCTAAAATTGCCGATTCGTTGGCATTGTCAGATTCGACCGATTTTTCGGATAGTCTCAAATAATCAGAATTCAGTATCGACTTCAAAAGCCCCGGGGTAATGTTCAAGCTGGCCATCAATAAACGCAACAACATCAAACCTGAAATCACAATCTAACACTTCGTGGGAGATAAGATATTGTTTCGCTACTTCGATAATATTTTTCTGTTTACGATTATCAACTCGCTCGGCAGGATGACCGAATTTTTTTGATGATGCTGATTTTACTTCGACAAAAATGAGCAGATTATCTTTTCGTACAATCAGATCAATCTCTTTCCGACCGGCTCGCCAGTTTTGTTCGAGAATTTCGTATTTATTATTTTTGTAGAATTTTGCAGCCAGCCGTTCAAATTTATCGCCTCGTTTTTTGCGACTCTCTTTGCTTTGATCAGAAGAGGGTGAGTTCATCAATCAGCTCTGCTACCGGCTTGAAGGTTCGCCTGTGGATTTCTGTCGGGCCATATTCTTTGAGCTCTTTTTGATGCAACGCAGTGGGGTAACCTTTGTGGGTTGAGAATGAAAAATTCGGATAAATATTTTCGAATTTTTCCATTATGCGATCTCTGGTAACTTTGGCAACTATAGAAGCTGCTGAAATTGAAGGACAACAGGCATCTCCACCGACCACCGCAAGTTGTGCCTGAGACAGATTTGGAATACAAAAACGACCATCAACAAGTATGAAATCAGGACTCTGTTTCAAATCAAGAACAGCTTTACACATCGCTCTAAGTGAAGCGCGGTGAATATTGATACGGTCAATCTCGGTATGATCGATAATACCTACCGCACAGATAAGACCAAGATTTACAATTTTTTCAAATAATTTATCTCTTTTGGAGGCAGATAGTTTTTTGGAATCATCGAGACCTTCGATTTCTGTCTCCGGTGGAAGAATAACTGCCGCTGCCACAACCGGACCCGCGAGAGGGCCTCGTCCTGCTTCGTCAACGCCACACACCGACTTGTAGCCTTTTTTATAAAGATCATCTTCAATCTGCGATAGATCAATGTCGATTGACTTGATGTTAATTATCTTTTTCATATTACTATCTTTTAATAAGTGGCTTACCCTTTAGTAACAACCTTTTTCTTTATATATAATCTATCGACAGTTTAAAACTGTTTTGTTAGCATGTTGGAGTTCTTATCTTCTGGTGATGAAAGAGTTGGTGTTAAATTTATGAAACAGAAGCAATTTGAGTTTAAAATTATAGCCGGCCATTTAAAAGGTCGTCGTATAACTGCGCCCGATCTTGGTGTGACCCGTCCGCCACTCTCGAGAATTCGCAAATCGATATTCGATTTTCTGTATCCGTATCTCGATGGTGCGTCATATCTTGACCTCTTTTCCGGGACAGGCTCATATCTTTTTGAGGCAGTCTCACGAGGAGCCGACAAAGCGGTTGGAGTTGAACTTGAGCAGCAACTTGTCGACCAAATAAATAAACAGGCGGAGACACTTGGGGTGGCAGATTCACTTGAGTGCTTGCATGCCGATGTCTTTGATGCGATTCCTGGTTTGTCAGAAACTGAAAAATTTGATATTATTATGATCGCACCACCTCAGTACAAAGGAATAATCAATCGCACAATGTCAGAAATTGCTGCCTGCTCTATTCTCAATAGAGATGGAATTATTCTTTGTCAGCATGATACAAGTGAAACCCAAAGGATCAGGTTTCACGGGTTTGAGCTTCAGCAACAACGAAAATACGGAAACACAACATTCTCTATTTTAGGTCTTCCCGATGAGGATGAACGGATTTAAAACTTGTTATAATCGTTCCCTCGGGCAAGATTCCCTCTATGGAACAGCTGACGTTAGAATATCTTCTCGAATTAGAGGACTTCACCTTAACTGAGTGGGGATGGTACTGTGTCTATAACCTTAGCATAGTAATTCTTTGGAAACTCGTTGCACCACAGTTTAGAATATTGTGGAGAAATTTCTGGAGAGAAGGACATGAATGGTTACGTCGTCTAAAAGATTACTATTCCCGAATTGGCGGCCCATCGGTTATTCCCAAGAATCTCAATCCTGAACTTTCAATTTTTGTTTATTTACATTTTGCTATCAATACCTATTGGGTGTTTGTTCATCCGCATGTAGCAATCCTATTTGTGGGGTTAGCGACGATCACCTTTCTGCTTTGGCAGGGGAGTGCGATAATCTCATTCTTGAAGAAATTCTTATCCGGAAAGAAGCCACCACCTCCTTCACCTGAAGAAATGGTTGAAATTTCTCCCTTTGATTCCGGCGAGTCAGAAATGTCATACCGTCAGCCTGATCCGTAAAGCTCAAATCTCGCTCGATATGTTGTTGTGTGCGAGTAGGTTATAAGGTTAGTGGCGACTTATAGCAGTTCGCTTATTTTTGAAACAGCGATTTTAAGAATAATTTGAGTACTACTATGAACCTTTTGGGTGAATTCTTCGTCTATACAACTATAGTAATATGAAATACCTACCTACGAATATAAATTTAGATTTTAATACAGGATAGAGCAAGAGGAGTATGCAATGGCTAATATCTCTCGCAGGAGATTTGTCGAACTAAGTGCGAAAGGGGCAGCATTGGCGTCGATTCCAATCATTTTTAATGCCAACCCACTAATGGCGTTTGCGCCTGGGCTTGAGGGTGAAGGCAAACTCGATGCTTACATGAAGCATTTCGGGGTTGATAAAGATTTAATGCAGAAAATAATGTCTATCGCACTCGAAAAGGGTGGCGATTACTGTGACCTCTATTTTCAGCATAGCATCGGAAATTATGTCGCACTTGAAGATGATGCGGTCAACCGAGCATACAGCAATATCGATTTTGGTGTTGGTATCCGGGTCCTCAAGGGTGACCAGGTCGGTTATTCATTCACCGAGGAGATTACTCCGGAAGCGATGAAACTGGCTGCCAAAACAGCCTCCAATATTGCGAATAGTGCTCCAACCGCTAAAGTTGTGGATCTTCGCATGGAAGTCACACCAAATTATTATCCGATCAAGACTCTTTGGGAAGATGTAACTATCGATCAGAAGATTCCTCTGTTATTGAAAATCAATGAGACAATGAAGGCAACAGATAAACGAGTTATCAAATCTTCTGTTTCGTTCTCCGATGACAACTCCTATATGATGGTTGCAACATCCGAAGGAACGATTGCCTGTGACTATCAGCCAATGACTCGTGTGGGTGGTTCATGTTCAGCCGAAGAAAATGGTCGTCGTGAACGTAACGGCTTTAATCTTTGTGGACGACAGGGAATTGAATTCCTGACCGAAGCAAACCTGGCTCGTATCGGAACTGAGTCTGTCCGCCGGACAGTCGCTCTCTTTGAAGCGATCAAACCTGAAGCTGGCGAAATGCCTGTTGTGATGGCTGCCGGTAGTTCGGGGATTCTTCTGCATGAAGCAATCGGACATCCGATGGAAGCAGACTTCAACCGCAAAGATGCATCAATCTTCTCAACCAAAATTGGCAAACCGGTTGCCGAGAGTATTGTTTCAATCGTTGATGATGGCACTAACCCGAATATACGCGGTTCACTTAATGTCGATGATGAAGGTCATCAGACAGAAAAAACTTATATGGTTCGTGACGGAATATTAGAAAGCTATCTGCATGATCGCATCAGTGCGACCCACTACGGCCTTAAGCCAACCGGCAATGGTCGCAGGCAGTCATTCCGTTTTGCACCGATCCCAAGAATGCGCAATACCTATATGCTTCCCGGTCCACACACTAAGGATGAAATTATCAAGAGTGTCAAGAAGGGTATCTATGTCGAGCAGTTCACCAATGGTGAAGTGGCGATTGGAGCCGGTGATTTCACTTTCTTTGTTAAATCAGGCAGCCTGATCGAAGACGGTAAGATTACAAAACCGATCAAAGATATCAATCTGATTGGTAACGGCCCGGATGTTCTGACTAAGGTAACAATGGTTGCCGACGACTTTAAGATGGCCGAAGGTGGATGGACCTGCGGTAAGGGTGGTCAGGGCGTACCTGTTTCGATGGGTCTGCCGAGTATCAAGATTTCGTCGATAACAGTCGGCGGTATCAATAGTTGATCCCCTTAATGAACAAATTGAAAAATAAAGGTATTGTCCATGAATAAATCAGAAAGACTGGAGTTGGGGAAGTGGGCGGTGACGTTCGCGAAGAAGTCCGGCGCCAACGATGTTGCTGTCAATATTACAAATGATCGCAGCATCGAAATAAGTTATCGGGATGAAAGTCTTGAGAAACTACAGGAATCAACCCAGAACGGGCTATCGTTGGATGTATATGCCGATAGTAAGTACTCATCGCATTCGACCAATGATCTGCGTAAAGATTCGCTTGAGAAATTTATCTCCGAAGCGATCGCTATGACCAAATATCTTGGTGCCGATAAGTTTCGAGGATTACCTGACCCCAAATATTATGAGGGTCGTAAGGATATCAATCTTGATCAGGTTGATCACAATCATAGTAGTATAACATCGAAACAGCGTGTCGATATGGCTGCTGAACTACAAAAACTAACCAGTTCCAAGAGTGATAAAATTGTAACCTGTACAGCCGGTTGTGGTGATGGCATAACCGAGAGTGTTAAAGTTCAGAGCAACGGTTTCGAAGGTACCAACGCTCGAACCTATTTCTATCTTGGTGCAGAGGTCTCGTTAGACGACGGCAAAGGCGGACGTCCCGAAGGTTGGCGTTACCGTTCGACTCGACACTTTGATGAGTTGCCACCTGCCGAAGAGCTCGCTACACCATGTGTTGAAGTGGCACTCAGCAGGCTTGGCCAGACCAAACTCGAATCAGGTCGGTATGACTTGATTATCGAAAATATAGCAGGCAACCGTCCGCTTGGTGCGATGCGTGGAGCAATGAGCGGTGGAGCACTTTATCAAGAACGTTCCTATCTCGAAGGAAAACTTGACCAACCGATAGCATCAGATAAACTAACGATTATTGATGATCCGTTTATTGTGCGTGGCAGAGGTTCGCGGCTCTATGACGGTGAAGGAATGGCTACCCGCAAACGTACAATTCTTGAAGCGGGAGTCTTGAAACAATATTTCATCAGCGCTTACTATAGTCGTAAGCTTGAAGTAGAACCGACAACTGCCGGAACTTCGAATGTAATTTTTGGAACAGGTGACAGGGACATGGAAGCGATGATTGCTTCTATGGAACGCGGTATTTTAGTGACCCGCTTTATCGGCGGCAATGCCAATTCTACTACTGGAGATTTTAGTTACGGTATTATGGGAATGTTGATCGAGAACGGTAAACGAGTCAAGCCTGTTAACGAGATGAATATCTCCGGGAATCTGATTGATTTCTGGATGTCACTTTCGGAAGTTGGCAATGACCCGCATATTTATTCATCGACCCGAACTCCTTCGATGTACTTCAAAGATGTTGAGTTCTCCGGGCTGTAGTCGCACAGTTTAGGTATAACCAAAAATAAGGCCTCGGTAATTATTACTGAGGCCTTTTGTATGGGCAAAAAAATGAACCTGATCAGCTTTGGTAGCAAAGAGTTAGCACGCGAAAATTATTCGCTTTCGCAATTCTGATATTTCCTGCATTATATGACTGTCAATCATTCGTATCTCGACAATTCGAATTTGGAGACCCGGGAGGTTCCGTGAGTATAATAAAAAAACTACTAAGCTTTTGCTTTTTTCTCGCATCAGTGTTGCCTGCACTGACACTTGCGACCGAAGATTCCACTAAGACAGAAACAGACTCTACAAAAACCGAAAAAGATAAAGATTGGGACGTTGCCGAAATAGCTGTCCCTCATGACACCGTCCGGTTCGAAACGACCGAAGGGACATGGATGTCTGTAGATATCTCGCCCGATGGACAAACAATTGTTTTTGATCTGCTCGGTGATATTTACACTATTCCATTCGCAGGGGGAGAGGCGACGCTGATCTCTGGCGGACTTCCATACGAAATCCAACCGCGTTTCAGTCCCGACGGCCAACAGATTCTGTTTACATCCGATCGTGGCGGTGGCGATAATATCTGGGTGATGAATTCAGACGGTACAAATCGTCATGCCTTAACGACTGAAACTTTTCGTCTTCTAAACAACGGTACCTGGCATCCGGGTGGTGAATACTTTGTTGCGCGAAAACATTTTACATCGGGTCGTTCACTCGGTGCCGGAGAGATGTGGCTCTTTAGAATAGATGAACCAGGTAGTGGCGTTCAATTAACCAAACGGAAAAATCAACAACAGGATGCCGGTGAACCCGTCATCTCTCCCGATGGAAAATATCTGTACTGGTCGGAGGATATGTCGGGCGGGTCATCGTTCCAGTATAACAAAGATCCTAATGGGTCGATCTATGTTGTCCGCAGGCTTGACCTGGAAACAAACGAACTACGCAATCTTGTACGTTTGAATGGTGGCGCTGTCAGGCCTCAAGTTTCACCCGATGGTAGGACTATTGCCTTCGTAAGGCGGGTTCAGGATCGTTCGGTGTTGTCGTTGTTTGATATTGAAACCGGAACGATAAAGCATCTTTGGGATCAGCTCGACCGTGACCAACAGGAAGCATGGGCGATCTTTGGAGTATGGCCAGGCTTTGACTGGACCTCCGACGGAAAACAGATCGTTATCTGGGCAAAAGGTAAAATCTGGCGCATCGATGCAACAACGGGGATGGCAAATCAAATCCCATTCAAAGCAAGTATCGAACAGGTTGTGGCTGACCCGCTTAGATTCTCGCCTGATATTACATCGGGTAAATTCAATATCAAAGTTGCCAGGTGGCCACAGCTAACTCCAGATGGCAAGAAAGTAATCTTTCAAGCTCTCGGTTACATACGTGCCTATGACCTTGCAAGTGGTAAACAAACAAGATTAACCAAACAAATAGATGCTTATGAATTTGCTCCGGAAATCTCTCCCGATGGAAAAATGATCGCATACACAACATGGAACGACCGCATAGGTGGCCGAGTCATGGTGATGAAGCTAAATGGAAGCAAAGCACGCACGGTTGTTGACCGACCAGGGCATTACGCCTCTGTATCTTGTTCACGGGTTTGGTAATTTTTCGTGTATGATCGTTCGGGTGGTGATTCATTTCGTGGAAGGATCTGGGATGAAGAGCCGGGTATTTATATTGCGAGTATCGATGGTAAACAAGATCCGCGTCTGTTAACACGCTCCGGTGGAACACCACGTTTCTCCAAAGATGGCAACCGTGTTTATCTTGTAGGTTGGGAGGGTGACGGTGCGGCACTTATTTCTTACAACCTTCTCGGTTCCGACCGGCGAGTGATTGCTAAATCGAAATACGCGGTTGATTACAGATTGTCGCCCGATGAAAACTGGCTCGCCTTCGAAGAATTATGGCAGAGCTATGTTATCCCGTTCCCAAAATCGCCGATGCCACTTTCTGTTCAAGCGAGCATGAAAAGCCTTCCGGTTAAACAGTTGAGCGAACATGCCGGAACTTATCTCGGCTGGACACACGACAGCAAACAGGTGACATGGTCTCTTGGTCCAGAACTTTTCTCCGAGTTTGTTGATTCACTTTACGTCGTTGAAGAAAAAGATGATGATGACGACGGTGATGACAGCAATGACGAAGATGCAGAAGAGGACGAAAAAGATGAAGCTGTTCAAGCGATCGCCAATATCGGCTGGACTGAAACTGACGATTTGCCTGCGACTGATATCTATTTCGTAGGTGGTCGTATTCTCCCGATGCATGATATGTCGATCATCGAGAATGGTGTTGTGCATGTAGTTAATAACAAAATTGCAGAAGTTGGACCGGCTGGTTCAATAAATATTCCCGCTAATGCACAGATTATCGATGTTACCGGCATGACTGTCCTTCCGGGTTTTGTTGATGTTCATGCGCACGTATGGTCGAGCAATAGTGGCATCTATGCTCAACAGAGTTGGAGTCTTCTTGCCAATCTTGCGTTTGGTGTAACAACTATTCATGACCCATCGAACAATACTCAAATGATATTCGCCGCAAGTGAACGTGTTCGCAAAGGGATGTTGATTGGACCTCGCATTTTTAGCACAGGTACAATTTTGTATGGGGCCGACGGAAGTTTCAAAACGGTCATCAACAAATATGAAGATGCTGTCTCAGCTATCAAACGTACTGCTGCATGGGGTGCGTTCTCGGTTAAGAGCTACAACCAGCCGCGACGTAATCAACGTCAGATGGTTATCAAAGCTGCTCTGGCCGATAGTATAATGGTCGTACCCGAAGGTGGTTCGACCCTTCATCATAACATGACTCAACTATTAGATGGCCACACAACACTTGAGCATAACATCCCGGTGGCACCGTTGTATGAACCTGAGTTGAATTTGCTTAGTCGTTTTGGTTCGGGCTACACTCCTACGCTCGTTGTTTCGTACGGTGGTCTCTCAGGTGAGAAATACTGGTATCAACATACAAAGGTATATGAAAACAAACGTCTGGCTGCGTTCACGCCGCGTTCGGTCTATGAACCTAAATCAGTTCGTCGTGACATGGCACCCGATAGAGAATATCATCATATTACAATTGCGCAAACAGCCGCAGAAGTTGTTCGTCGTGGTGGCAATGTTCAGATGGGTTCGCATGGTCAGATGCAGGGACTTGCAGCTCATTGGGAAATTTGGATGTTTGAGCAGGGTGGCATGACTTCGCATCAGGCATTACGTGTTGCGACATGGATGGGTGCGCGAGCGATTGGTTTAGATGGTCAACTCGGTTCGATTCAGAGTGGATTGCTTGCTGACCTTATTGTTATTGATGGTGACCCGCTTGCTGATATCAGACAGTCGGAGAATATAAAATATACGATGATCAACGGACGTCTATACGATGCGATGACAATGAATCAAATTGCACCGACCGCACTGAAACTCCCCGAAGGACCATTTACCGACGAAGTTATTAACGCCGGTGAAGGATTTGGTTGTTGTCAGGAACGACATTAGTAATTAACTCTACATAAACAAATAGAGCCTGATAGTTTTGAAATTAACTGTCAGGCTTTCTATATTAATAAATACAATATTGCTTATATAAATCGTTCTCGCTTTTGCAGTCTTAATAGTGCAAGCATCGTTGCAATAATTGAACCAACAATCAAATAGACACGATTATAAAATGTGTTAGCTTCGAGCATGACAGTTTGATACATATCAACTTTTTCAAATGGATTAAAAAACAGATTCCATCTGCTCTCTTCAAGTACATCTGCAGACAAAATCCAAAAAACCATTAACACTATGACCATAATCACCGCCGTACCATTACCGGAACGACTTATTGTCGAAGTTAAAAAACCAAGACTCCCTATGAAAATCACAGGAAATAGAAGATGGTACAGCATCATTGTAATGCTGAATTCTGCAATAGCAAATCTGCTTAAAATAGCAAGCCCGCTTAATAAAATAATTACAACCCCATACTGAGTCAGATTTCTCACAAGCCAGACTTTGTAACGATAATCAGGAATGCCAAAAAGAGTTTCAATCATGCGTGAATCAACATCTGCCTGTATCGAGTAACAAGATGGATAAAAAACCAGCAAGACACTTGGAACGAGCAGCATATAGTAAATAACTTCAGCATCCGGGGGTAGTGCTTCATCAAGGACATAAATAATAATTACAGTAAAATAAATTGCAACTGCAAGCCCGAGGAAGTAGAAGAATTTACCCGCAAAGATGTTCGACGCATTATAGCGAAGGAATGTAATAATAGTAGAAAGTTTTCCGAGCAGAGATGT
Organism: Candidatus Zixiibacteriota bacterium; assembly: GCA_030591625.1. Lineage (GTDB taxonomy): Bacteria > Zixibacteria > MSB-5A5 > GN15 > FEB-12. The sequence goes on along the minus strand of JAUVAR010000002.1, from coordinate 23,456 downwards.
AGAAGATTGGTTGTTAGTTGTCATCTCTGGTCTCCATAGTATCGAGCAACCAAAGGTATGAATCCTCAAGCGACGGCGTCACAGCTTTTGCCTGTTCCAGTGGTTTCTCTTTTGAGAGTACTCGTAATTTTATTCCATCACCATCACGCATATGATGCACAACTCTTGCTTTTGTACGGAAAGTTTCGAAGAACTCCTCACTCACAGTTGCTTGCCATACATAGCCTTCGGTCAGCTTAACCATTTCAACAGGTGTGCCGAGGAATCTGACCTTTCCATCGGTTAAGACGGCGAGACGATTACACGAACTTGATATATCTTCAATTATGTGAGTAGAAAAAATAACAACTCTGTCACGAGCAAGATCGGCAAGTAAATTACGGAATCTTATTCGCTCGCGTGGATCGAGTCCGGCCGTTGGTTCATCAACAACAAGAATGCGAGGCAAATGCAATAATGTTTGTGCAATACCAACGCGTTGTTTCATACCACCGGAGAATGCTTTTATCTTAGTATTCCGTTTTTCTCCCAGGTGCACTGATTTGATTGCACGTTCAACAATCTCTTTGCGTTTTGTTGGTTCGGTGATGCCTTTAAGAATCGCCTGGTAATCAAGGAATTGATACGCCGTCATATTTTCATAAGTACCAAACTCCTGCGGAAGATATCCGATCAATGCCTGCATTTCTTCGCGGTACTCATTTAGATCAAGTCCATTAACGGTCACTACACCCTGCGATTGTTCGAGGATTCCACATATAACTCGCATCAAGGTAGTTTTACCTGCACCGTTAGGACCAACAAGTCCAAACATGCCGCTTCCGATTTCCAATGATACTTGATCAAGAGCACGGAACGGAATCTTCTTCTTACCAATTATTGGAATAGCTTTTACCATGCGATAAAAAAGTTTGCGGGTTCTTTTGAACCTGCCGGTAAGACGCATGATATCGGTTTTGTTGCGATATAGTATTTCCGAAGTTCGCCATATTAGAACAGCCAGATACCACGGTGTACCAAAGACAATTGCCGAAGCGATAGCATCATGACCGAAGAGCCACCATCCAATATTTGCACCCGGGGCAATCCAGACGATAAGAGTGAGCAGGCGTTGGTACCATTTTGCACTTTTGATTGAATGATTATCGTTACTCTTAAAGATACCAAGAATAAATCTGCCTAACAAAACAGTATGGATATATGCAGTGATAGCGAAAATCAGAATCCAGAAACCACTTTCGGCATGGATATACGCAAAGTATAGATGGAAAAGCCAAAGTGGAAGTTGCCAGATTTGATCAATCGTCTTTCTGCCCGGCAACCGTTCTCCTCTTGCCTGTAAGTGTTCATTGCGTCTATCAGCTTTGTGCCATTCTCTAACGAAACGAGAGAAGCCGTCATAGAACTTTACAACGTTGTGGATTTTGATGGTGATAGGATCAGTCTCAGGAATTATTTTTGATGATGCACGTCTTAGTGATGTCATGCTGAAATATGTAATGCCAGGTACAATTCCAAATACTGCGATCAGATTCGCAAATTGCCAGAGAGTTGAATCAACACCATTATAAATCATAAATGAAGCTCCAATCAACGCAACTAACTGAATCAGTTTGATTCTTAATGATAGCTTATGCCACCATACCAAGGCGGTGTGCATGCCATAAGAAAAAGTAGGAATCAATAAGAGTGTGAACAGTGTTCCGATTGAAAGACCGCCAATAACCGTAATTGCAAATGGTGCCCCAATTTTTGCTACATAGTCGGTGTTGCCCATCGCCAGAGGAATCATCGCCAGAACTGAAGTAATAGTAGTTATCAAAATTGGACGCAAGCGAGCCTGTCCGGCCATCAGCAAAGCGCGCGTAGGACGATAATTTCTTTTCTGAAGCAAACGTGAGTAGTCAATCAGAATAATACCGTTGTTCACAATCACACCGAGCAAAATTATGAATCCTATCAAAGCGTTGGCGTTCATGATAGAATTTCCGGTAAGAATAAGACCCCAAAAGGCACCAACAGTTGCAAGCGGTATTGTGAACATCATGACCAGAGGTTGAATCAATGATTCAAAAGCAGAAGCTAAAATCATGAAGATCAAAACAATTGCTGCAAAGATAAGGAAATAAAATTCTGAAAGATCAAGTTCATCATGAACAACTTCAATTGAAATTCCCGGTGGAGGAATGATATCGTCTATGACATCATCAATCGATGCTCTTGCATCATCTAATAGTTGTTTTGATCCAGTGATGTCATCTTCAAAAGTATAAGTTACTTCAACCTCTTTTTCCTGATTGATTCTGTTAATCCCGGAAAGTGATGAAGTATAAACTAACCGAGCTAATTGACTGATCGGAACAGTACCGCCAACATTCGAAGGAATTTGCAGTATTCTTAAATCATCAGAATTTCGTTCCTCAAGTTCTTCATTCTTGAGGATGACCGATATTTTTTCGTCGCCATCCTGTAAGCTTACGCCGGAAGAAACTTCACTCTGAAAATTCGATAGTTCTGCAATTATCGCCTGTGGAGTAATACCAAAATAACCAACTGCAGTTTTACTAAACACCAAATCAATACCTGGTCTTGGAGAAGCGATACTTTGGCGCGAACGACGCACTGTTTCCATATTATCTATGTTGTACTGAATGTCATCGGCGACAGTTGCGAGCAAACCGATATCCTGTCCACGTATAATAACTTTTTCTTCGGCTACACCGATACCGAGCAAACGTCCAAAGGCGCGTTCATCACCGCCTCCTCCGCCCATGCCTCCACCACCGCCTCCTTGATAACGAGAATCGGAGAGTGGCTGTTCATAATTAAAATCTATTCTTGGAAAACCATCTTCGAGACTATTGATAATTGCAGACTTAACCGCACTCAAGTCACGATCATCAATATCTTCGTAATCTTCAAGCAATTCAAACGAGAAAGTGATTTGATCTTCTTCAATCTGAGCCGCACGTTCTTTTAACTCAGCAATGTCAGAAATTCGTTCATCCATCTTTACAGACTGTATGTCAGCAACGTCAAGAGTTGTCCCGCTTGGAAGAGTAGCATAGAGATTGAACATCTCTGATTCTACCTCAGTTGGAGAATTGATACTGACCGCGAGACAAATTATGATACTCATGAAAAGCACAACGACACTAATAATCGAAGTACGAGCAGGGAAACGCAGACATGATTTTAAGAATAGAGTATAAATTTGCATCATTCGGTTTGAGCGGGGAATGATGTTCATGTCGGCAATTGACGAATCACTTTTCTTAGACAAAAATCTGTATGCGAAAGCGGGAATAATTAAAAAGGCAACACCGAGTGATACAAGCAGAGTCGAGACAATCGAAATTCCAATATGACGTCCCAACAGTTGTATCAAAAAGTTGTCGGTAAAAATAAACGGAAGGAAAACCGCAACTGTAGTCATAGTGGAAGCCATGACAGGACGCCAAACTTCGCCGGCCCCGATGATGACCGCATCGTACGGATTTTTGCCCAGTCCTATCTGTCTGTGAATCGATTCTAAAACAACAACACTATTATCCAACAGCATACCAATGGCAATAGCGATTCCAAAAAGCGAGAGCGTATTGATTGTCAGGTCATAGACATAAAAGAAATTGAGTGCTATCAAAACAGATATCGGAATTGCTCCGGCAACAACAAGCACCAAAGCAAAGTTGCGAAGGAAAAGCCATAGTATAATTATTGCCAAAATTGAACCGATTAGTGCAAGCTCTTTGATCGTGTCAATATTTTTTGAGATCGCTTCAGCTTGATCTTCTTTTACGATTAGCTCGATACCATCAATCTTGAGTTGTTCATTAAGTTTTTCAATCTGTTCATGAGTTCGTTCGGCCAGTTCCAATAAGTTCGCCTGTCGTTCACGAATTATTGAAACCGAAACTGACTCCATGCCGTTGACTCGTGAAATCGAAGTCTCTTCCGACGCACCATCTAATACCTCGGCAACATGCTTAAGCAGAACCGGCCCTTGTTCCTTCAGAACAATATTACCAAGATTTTCTACGGATGTAAGATCGGACCCCAAATTTACTGCATGCTTACGTCGGCCATCAGTTACATGGCCAAGGAACTGACGGTCCTGATTGCCCGATGCGATAGCGTTTCTGATTTGTGCCGAAGTCAGCTTATGTGCAGCCATTGCTGTTTCATCAAGAAGAATTTCAACCGAACGTTCACGCCCGCCATAGATTGCGACATTAGCGACACCGTCGATATTTTGGAGTTCAGCAGTTACCTTACGGTCAATTACGTTTCGTATCTGATCAACATCACCTGCGCCACGCGCTTCGAGTGTCATAAACCTGTTTGCTAATTGTTCTGTATCAATTTTCCAGACAGAGAAAAAGAAACTGTTGCCCATCTCCTGTTGAACAGCCTTTACTCGCTGTTGAAGCTTGAGGTAGGCATAACGAACATCAGTTGATTGTTGATAATAAACAAAGACAGTTGTTCGGTTACGACTGATGTATGATTCTATCGACTCAATATCTTCAAGTCCGGCTATTGCACTCTCAAGTGGTACTACCGCATGTCGTTCAAGATAAGATGGGTCAGAGTCGCGGGCACCACCAACCACTACAATTAACATAGGTAGTTCGATTGAGGGCTGGTTTTCAACCGGCAGGCGATCATACGCAACAATGCCCAGCAAACAGAGTGCGGCTATTATCATAGCCACCAGCACAGGACGTCTTATGATAAAGGCGATCATTGTTCGGAGGTTGTTATCCTGTTACTGATTGCAGAGCGTCCAGCTATAAGATGATAAACAGCTGGTATAACAATAAGAGTAAGAGCAGTTGATGTAACAAGTCCACCAATAACTGCAAGAGCCATAGGAGCACGAAGCGCTGCTCCTTCACCAATTCCAATTGTAAGAGGAAGTAGTGCGAGAATTGTTGTTACCGATGTCATAACAATCGGACGAATACGAGTCTGACCGGCATCAACGATTGCATCGATAAGAGCCAGTCCATTCCTTCGGTTCTGATTTATCCTGTCCACCAGAATAATTGAATCATTAACAGCTATACCTGCAAGCATGATTATTCCAATGAAAGACATAACATTGAAGGGCAGTCCCATCACAAAAAGAATTAGCACAGCGCCAACTCCTGCGAGCGGAATAGTCAGCAATATTACAAAGGGATGCAGGAGCGATTCAAACTGTGCAGCCATAACCATATAAACGAGTATAATTGCAAGCAACAAAGCGAACTTGAGATTACCAAACGCTTCGCGACGCATTTTTTCTTCACCGGTGATTTCAAATGAATATTCTGGTGGTATCGTTATTTTTGATATCGCATCACGAACTGTTGCAGCCGTTTTATCAAACGCTTCATCCGATGTCAAATGAGCACTCACGCTTGCAATTCTAATTTGATTGTTGCGAGATATCTCTCGTGTTGAAACTGATGGTATCAATCGTGCGATTTCATCAAGTCGGACCTGACGTCCGCCCGGCGCTTCTATTATAATAGAGTTAAGTTCGCTTAAAGAAACCTCTGGGCGTCGTAGCTTTATATCGGCATAATCTCCCTGGTATTGAAGTTGTCCGGCGTCACGCCCCGAAAGCAACGCTCTTAGATCATTACCAACCTTGTCGGCATCAAGTGAGAACTGCGAGGCAACTGTGCGATCAACCATAATATTGATCTCGGGGCGTCCATCGCGAAAACTCGTCTCAACATTAGTAAGATGCTCAATAGACTCAAGAGTCAGTTTGACTTCTTCCGATAAAGACTGCAAGACATCTAAATCTTTGCCCTTTATCTCGACAACGAGAGGTGCGGTTGTTGTTCCAAGCGTCGTCTTGAGAGCTGTTTGTTGAAGCGATATCCGTGTCTCGGCATCCGGAATGTTTTTAAGTTCTGCGTCAAGTCCAGCTACAAGCGAATGTGTGGCCCCGGAACCAGCTTCTGTAAGCACAAGATGAATGACTGCATAATTGTCATCTGTTAGTTCAACAGCCGAGCCTGAGTTATTGCTGGTCGGTCCAACTTTAGAATATATCTTACTGATAAAAGAAGAATATTTCTGCCCTATCATTGCTTCAATGTTCCGTACTGTTCCTTCTGTGCGTTCAAGTGAAGTTCCTTCCGGTAAAGTCAAATGAACAAACATCTCTCCCTGCTCAGTTTGGGGCATGAACTCACTACCGACCATCGGTACAATAAATGCAGCGGTCAAGACGAGCATTGCGGCGGAAAATGCAACAACACCTTTTTTGGCGATAACGGTCTTAAGAAAATTACCGTAGGTTGTAAACTGAACGGATGAAATTGTTTTGGCTTTTTTATCCTTGAGCATTCTTGAGCAGAGCATTGGAATTACGATTAGTGCAACAAATAATGATGAGATCAGCGAATAAGCAACTGTCCAGGCCTGCTCGCGGAAGAGTTCACCGGCAGCACCATGCAGATATACAATCGGAAGGAAAACAACAATTGTTGTAAGTGTTGAACTCGTAATCGCTCCGCCAACTTCACCCGCGCCATGTATTGCAGCCTCAGTAATTGATTTACCTGACTCAAGGTGTCTGAAAATATTCTCCATAACAACAATAGCGTTATCAACAAGCATGCCCGCGCCAAGTGCGAGTCCTCCAAGTGTCATGATGTTCAACGACAGGCCATTGAAGTACATCAGGTTGAAAGTAGCAATGACGGAAATCGGAATCGCTATACTTATGATTGCCGTTACACCAATACGTCGCAGGAAAACAAACAGAATCATAATAGCAAGAAGGACCCCGGCCAAACCGGTCTGTTCAACTTCTGTTATAGCTGCATCAATAAATTTTGATTGATCCTGAATAATATCAATTTCATATCCAGATAGTGAAGCGTGCAGTTCATCAAGTCTTTTACGAGCTGTCTCGGCTGCATCTATAGTGTTGTATCGTGCTTCTTTGAATATTTCGAGCGCAAGACACTGACGTCCGTTCGAACGAACAATGTTTTCTGGTTCACTAAGAACAAATTCAACAGTTGCAACCTCACGCAGATATACCGGCACCCGCTCACTATTTAACTGTTCACCTAAGCCTCTTGAAACGGCAGGTGTTTTGTATGTTACAATGATATCTTCCAAGTCTTCACGGCTGGTCAGTTCGCCTACACCGCGAATCATATATCGACGACCCATTTCGATTATAGAACCACCGGTCATATTCCGATTGGTACGTTCGATCGCGCCTGCCAATTCATCAAGAGTGAGACCGTAAGCTTCAAGGGTGAATGCATCAGTCCTTACTTCAACTTCACGCACCCGACTGCCAACAACATCAACACCTGCCACACCAGGCAGACGAATCAGTTCATTCTGAATTATATTTTCCGCAGTTTGTCTGAGCAGGTCAAGGTCATCAATCTCGGGATGAGCAAACGTTGCAATCAAAATAGGAACTGCGTTGGGATCAAGTTGACTTACACTAACTTCGTCGGCATCAGAACCTTGAGTGAAGTCGGCTATTGATTTTTGCAGATCAAGAAACGCCTCATCCATGTCGGCATCCCAGGAGTACTCAACTGTAATAAGAGCTTTGCCTATTCGTGAAATCGACGATACGTTTTCAACTTTACTTCCCCTGACAGCAACAGCCTCAAGGTCGGTTACATATTGTTGTTCCATTTCAGCAGGAGGTTTTTCACCCGCATTAACTTCAATAAATAATCTTGGGTTATTCAGGTCCGGAAGAAGATCAACTCCAAGTCGCGTGAACGAAATGTATCCAAGCAAACCGATTGCTAAGATCATCATTAGAACAGTAGTAGGATATTTTACAGAAAAGCGGGCCAGTCTAAACATAGTATTCTACCTGATGCAGTTCTATTTAGTGATCTTTACTTTAGAGCGAGGGCGGAGGGTCTCGAATCCCTCAACGACCAGACGATCATTGTGTTCAAGTCCATCAAGGACTTCCACTTCTTTTTGATTCGATAGGCCCAGACGTAATATTCGTTCCTGGGCAACACCTGCTTCAACAACAAAGACAGTCTTATTACCGCGACGTTCCAAAATAATATCTTTCGGGATAACAAGGGTCGAATCACGTGAGTCAACAATGATGTCTGCCTTAACAAACATCCCCGGTCTCAAAAGGAGAGAGTCATTGTTAATTTCAATTCCGAGTTTAAACATACGGCTCTCAGGATCGAGTGCAGGTGAGACTTGCGACACAAAACCATTGAGTGTATCCTCAGGGTGCGCATAATTTGTAATGAGGGCTTCCTGATTACGCTTCACTCGTTCCATCTCTTTACCCGGAAGTGTTACTTCGGTATAAAGACGAGAGTAGTCCATAACTTGTACAATGAGGGCGTTCGATTCTACCAGTTGATTGGCACTATAAAATGGAAGGTCAACGATGATTCCATTGAATGGAGACTTGATCTTGAGTTTATCGAGTGACAGCTTGGCATTGTCTAAACCATAACGAGCATCGATGAACGAACGTTCAGAGTCGATCAACTCACGTTGGGTGATTCCACCTTTTTCGTACAGCGATTTTTGTTTAATAAATTCACGTTCGGAGATATCAAAATTTAGTTTCTTCGATTCAAAGCCGATTTGGTTTTCAAATTCCTGATTCACCAGCCTTACAATCATTTCACCAGTCTTAACTTCATCACCCATTGCAAACGCTTTGCCGGTACGTGGGTTATTCAAAAGACGGTAATAGCCCGGCTGCTGTGCGCTAAGCGTCGCTTCTTTGACCGCCTTGACCGTTCCCGTTGCAAATGCAAATTCCATAATCGGTTTAAGTGCGACCGAATCCACCCGGACAGGAATAGATGCTTCAATATCCAGGTCAGGGCCATCATCTTCACACCCTACTACAAAGAGGGCGCAAATGCCAAGGGTGATTATTGCTAATCGGTTTATCATTGAAATCTCCTGTTACAGTTCGAGCACCGCCTTGCCGGTGCTGAAATCCCAAAGGGATCGTATCTTCAGATCAAGCAGGGCTATTTTATAATTTATTAACGCCTGGACTTTACTCAGTCGTTGCTGAGAAAGTTGTGTTTGATAGAAAGCGATATCTTTAGACGAAAGGTCACCACTTTTATATCTTTCCAAATTCAGTTCATAAGTCCGGCGTGCGTTTTCTACATTTTTATCCGCAATGGCTATTTGTGATTCCTGATAGACGAGATTGCGATACGCCTGTCTGATTTCCAGAATGATCTGGCGTTGTTGTTCTTCGGCGGAAAGGCGAGCTGATTCAATTTCCAACTCACTCGCTTCCATGCGATGTTTCTTCTCGCCCCAATCGAATAGAGGTATATCAAATGAAATTGCAACCCCTCGATCTTTGGACGGTGAGTCAAAAATATCCTTGTAGCTTGAATCGGTTCCGGTTAAACCCCATGACATATTAAGAGTTCCGAAGAACTCATTTTGAGCGCCGGTACGAGTAAGATTAAATAACGCATTCTGTATATCGATATCTTTTTGACGCAATTCCATTCTATGCTTCAGCCCATGATTGATCGCCTCAGAAAGATTAACATTCGCAATCTCCTGTTCAAGTTTGGCGGCAATTTCAACATCAATATTCAGATCAAGTCCCAGTGCGAGTTTGAAATTGTCCGATGAGTTTTCATACTGATTGCGACTATTGTCAAGGTTCGCCTGCGAGTTAGCTTTGGTGAGATCGGCCTGAAATAGTTCCTCGCGAGCAGAAATGCCCGCTTCAACTTTGTTTGAGATAATCTCGTAACTTACGTTGGCGTTGGTCGATTCTTCCTGAGAAATTTTAACACTTTCAAATTGATGGTAGAGGCCGAGGAAATCCTGTGTCACTGAACGTTCAATTTGCAGTTTTTGCAAAGCAAAATTCAATTGTGAATTCTCTAATGAAAGCTCAAGCTCACTCAACCGCATCTTGGTTCGGTTATAAGTAAAAATTGGTTGTGAGAACCTTAGTTCCAACGAACTTAAGTAGTTTGTAACGTCGTTGCGGCCGGAATAAGAGTCAGATGTTTCCTGCCAGTTGATAGATTCAGAAACAGTTAGTGTCCCATCAGTCCATTTGATTGGTTGTGAAATGTTAAAACGGGCAGAGGAAGATTTGGTTTCTCTTATTGTATATTGAGAAGTTGTTGGATCAAAGGATGTTCCTCTGTCCCACGAAAACGGTGTGACGTTCAGCGAGAATTGCGACTTCAGTGATGCTTTCTGGGCATTAAGATTATGTTGAGAAATCTCTAAATTCCAACCTGCATTTTTCATTGTAGGGGAATTTTGGAATGCAATGTCAAGTGCCTGTTCAAGAGTGAACGTTTCGGCCTGGCTGCTGCTCGACGCTATTATTACAATTATCGCAATGAGTAATAACGGAATAAGCAAAGCTTTAGATGTTCGTTTCATTAAATCAAATTGTATCATCGGTCTCCTCTGAGTCATCTATACAGGTACGCAAGAATCTCTCTAACGTTTCACCCACTTGATCGCATCGGCTGTAATAGTTTGCGCAGTTGTTTTATCAGTTAGATCAATCCAGTTCTCGCCGGACTTAAATCTGAAAGTACCCAAGAAATTCCAACCTTCTTCAACCCCGTTTAAGTCCAGCGGTACATCGTCTGAACCATCAACATGATGAACAATGAACTGTTTCTCGCCCTTATCAACCATCTTTCCACGATTTCTACGGCGCCACCATCTGAAACGCTGTTCCCCTTCGCAGTAATAATACACATCGTAGTCACCAGCCTCCTCTAAGTCAGCAGCCCATGAAACGATCGATGTACCATCTCCTGATCTTTTATAGTAAGCCGAATGAATAAATCGTCCATGGAATCGTTGATCGGTGGTAGCGAGCCATGTTCCGGGTGGATCCCAAAATCTCATGCCATGATAGACATCATTTTCTTCTTCGTCACCGATAAGTTTCAACAGATATAGTCTTAGCCAGTTTTCACGGGCTGAGTTGGTAGCTTCAAATCCGAGATCCTCGTTATCAACAACGTACTCACTCGCATTAACCGTGCTCTTTAAGTCGAAAGTGTCAACGATCTCACCTTCAAAGATAATTTCATCATCTCTTAGTTTTTGTTCTCTGAAATGAGACTGTAAAACAGAAGGGATATTCTGTGAAACAAAAGTACCAAGTTGCAGATTGGAAACTTCGTCATCTACTATAATTCCAATTTCATGTCTTGTCAAAGCCGGTACAAAAAGTGTACGAGTATAATCTGGTTGGTCACGTCCGGAGTGACGGTCTGCCTGCTTTTTCCTGTAGCGAATGTTAACAGAAAGGGCACCGTCGGTCTTTGTAGGGTTAGTAAGTTTAAACTTAACCTGTGTGCGCGTTCGTTCACCATCTATAACTTTGTAGCATTCCACATTTTCAATATAATATCCTGCTAAAACAGTGTCGGCATACCATTGGTCAACAATGCCCGCAAAATCACTGTTTGTCATCTCCGATGCAAACTGCATAAAAGTACTTTCAGGTACAACTGTGTTGGCGTTGTTCTCAAGATAACTATCCATAGCTTCCGAGAATATATCCGGTCCAATTTTAGCTTCCATCATCAAGAGGAGGTATTCACATTTGTTGGTGAGAGCGGCCTGCCTGATGTCACGTTCAATTTTAGTATTTGATAATAAGTCCTTAAACGGAATTCTCTTCAGAGCGAGATTTGCTTTTTCAGTATCTGTCAATCCACGCCACATTCTTGAAAATGTTTCATCAGGGACTTTCACTCTCTGTTGATAGTATGACTCAATTGCACGATTGAGCACCGGCCATTGATCAGAAACGATTCGAGTCTTGTACGATACGAAATTGGAAAAGAGTTCATAGCGAGGTTCAAAAAAATCAACACGCCGTCTGATACCCCACCAGGCTACATTTTGAGCAAGAAGATCAGCCTTCACGAAATTATTAAAATACCCTGACTCCAGAACAAGAGAGCTCTCCTCCTGGTTGTTTCGTTCCTGACGTCTCGTGCCACTTCGTTTGGCGCGATCAAGATCGGTACCATCACCAACAACACCCATCTCAGGCATGAATACAATCTGTGGTTGGACCATCTCTTGAGCAGATGTCCATAATCGTTCATAACTATAGAAGCCGGCCGGTACTTCAACTATCGAAAGATTTGAATACGGATATTTTATACCAAGCGGTACTTCGTAACCATTACGCAAATCTCTAATCAGATATTCAATCGTATCCCCAACATTCTCAAAATATTCATCAAAGTAATTGTGTCCCGGAAGGAAGTAGAGCGAATAATTTACTGAATCAACATCTATGCTGCGTCGTTCATAGTTACCGGCTGTTAACGAAATCTGTGGCAATACTTGTTCCGATGTAAATTTGTATGTAACGCCTGATTCGTTTGTGACTATTTCTGGTTCACCATCATTTTGTGAAATTACGGTCAAACCCGCAGGTACTGTTGCAGACAGCTGATACGTTGCGAATCGTTGTGCTCCCGATGCAGGCAAAGCCGCACCATGCGGAACCCCGGCAATCGGATACCAGGCTGCTTCAGGTGTAAGATGCAAATAATCAGATTCACAATACGAGTATTGTTTTTTTACTCTGATCATCCATAGATAATAAAGAGCATCAAGACGTTCCTGTTCGATATCGAGATACATTACCCTGTCGTCAATGGCACCAGTATATGCAACGTCGAGTATCAGGCTGTCATTAATTCCAAGCTGACCGTCAGGTTTTACCCAGCATATCTGTTCGTTGCGATCAAAGTTAACAGATGCACCCGACGATGTAATCGAACTAATCGTCAACCCCGGATTAAGTGTAAAGAAAACCGAATCCAAAGCTGTATCAGTTTCATTAACAGTTGTTATTTTTGAAACGACATTGATTTCACGGTTTAACAATTTGAGATCAATTTTATAATCTCGTATCGTCGCTGTTGGATAATTAGCATTGGTAATTGATAGCTCTTTAAGTTTCTCTCTATATGCTAAGTCCGTCTTGGAATCATTTATATGCATAACGCCAAGTGTACATGCGATAGCTATTGAACCTACAGCAATAAAACCTGCTAAGCTGTTGAATGTGATAGACTGTCTCAGCCGTCGGGTCGTTAGCACAGCCAGCGAAATCAAGCCAAGCCCAAACATGAAATACGCACCTCTTATCAGGAGCAACGGCTTGAGATCACCGAGTCCATTGAAATCCGAATAAGTGATCGGTTGCCACAGAGCAAAAGAATCTAAGATGTTGAAATACTTACCTCCGAGCATAATTAAAACAAGCAACGAATAGGCAAGCATGATTACAAAAACTAAAGCCTGTGAACGCAGGACAGTAATTAGCAGGAACGACATTCCGATCATAAAGAATAATGTCGGGATTGAAATTATACCAAGAAAATACAAGTATGGCTGCCATGCGAATGGTGAATGCGAGAAGAAGAGATGTATTATTAAAACCTGAAAGAGAACAGCAATATTTAGAAATCCAAAAACGGTTGTTATGCCTGCCAGCTTACCCAAGATATAATCCCAGTTGGAATACGACCTGACATAGAAGACTTGTGTTGTATCATGCTTGCGATCACGTTTCATGAACTCAGTTGCAAGAAATGCTGCAATGATTCCCTGATATACATTGAGCATTTTAAGATTGGCCAACGGAAGGGCAGAAGAGAGCGCTACCATGTAATGTGGTTCATCGGCGACCTTCGAACCTACTGCAATATCCATTATGAGCAGTATTAAAAAACCACCTGCAGAAAAGATTCTGAATGCCCATGAACGTAGCAACAACTTTGCTTCAAAGCGTGCGATTGTCCAGATAGAGTGAAAATTCATACTATAGCAATCCTTCCGATGTCACTACCATCCGTTATCTCCCGACTCAAGGTTCATGTCATAACCTGTTGACTGCATGAAATGAATATAGGCATCTTCAAGATTAGGCTCGACAACTTGGGCGTTTGGTCCGGGTTTTTCATTGGCCACAACACGCAACTCAAAACCCTCTTCGGCAGGTACCGCCGAGATAACCGGATACTTAACTCTTATGCTATCCATTTCCAAAGATGACGAAACTATACGCCAAACTTTACCCTGTGCCGATGCTACCAATTCATCGGGCGAGCCATTGAATGAAATTTTACCATTATTGAGTAGTGCTACATCGGTACAAGTCGAGGAGATATCTCCTACGATGTGAGTAGAAAGAATAATAATCATTTCTTTACGTGAAAGATCGGCGAGAAGATTTCTAAATCGCAGCCGTTCGTGGGGATCAAGTCCGACAGTCGGTTCATCGACAATCATCACCGATGGTTCGCCAATTAATGTTTGAGCAATTCCCAAACGACGTTTCATACCACCCGACAGTTTGTCGGCGCGACGATCACGAACATCAAACAAACCAACCTCTTCCAAAAGCCTGTCAACTTCTGACATCCGTTTCTTTCTCGATTTTATTCCCGACATGGCACCGGCATAATCTAAAAATTCCCAAACATGAAGTTTTGAGAAAGTCGCAAAGTCCTGAGGTAGATAGCCGATCATCTTTCTGATTTCACGGCGATCTTTTTGAAGGTCTAATTCGTTGATCTTTACTTTTCCTTCGGATGGCTTAAGAAGAGTTACAAGAATTCGAATGAGTGTAGTTTTGCCGGCACCATTAGGACCCAAAAGACCGAACATACCGCTATTGATTGTCAGATCAATATTGCGAAGGGCAAACTTACCACCGGCGTACTGCTTGGAAAGGTTGTTAATTGTTATCTGCAAAAGCTTTAATAGTCACTTTCTGTTTCAATCGTCTGGCAATAATATGGCCAACATATTAACGGTAAAGGATAGAAATATCAATGGTCTCTTTGAAAAAGGCCAAAAATGATAACTTGTTTTCATACGACAGAAAGTGACTGAGAGTTGTTGTAAATCTTATTTATTATCTATTTGGTCTTTTTGCATTAAATCTGGCTCAATTTTCATTTTGCAGGCTCATCTGACAATGCGAGAGCTGTGTTAACTTTCAATTCTTGCTTTTCGAGTTGTTGCTGTCGTTGTCTTGTGTCGCCACCTTTACGACCACCCATGCCACCGCGACGTCCGCCTCCGCCTCCCATGCGCGAGCCACCTTGTTTGCCTCCGCCTGACATTTCAACTCCGCCTCTTTCGCTGCGATCATTTGATGTGCGCACATTATGACCACCAAATTCCAAAATTATTCCAAATTCCTGTCCTGGCTCAAGGTCGAGACCATAATCTCTAACTTCAGATTTTCCAATTGGAAGGCTAAACTCATATACAACAAAGGACTTATCTATCGCAAATGCTGCTTTGGGTCCATTTGAGCCATCGGGCTCAATCTCTGATTTTATCAGATTAGCTTTATCTATAAATGTTAAAGACTTTTTAAGTTGGGATTCCATTTGCTGCATCCGTTCGACCATTTCCGGTCTCATCTCATTCGTGGAGCGACCCTCCATCAACATAATCTCAGCCATATCAGGCCCATCTTGGAATTTTATACCAAGATCCTTGCTCTCATCTCGGCCATCATCAATCCAAATAGTGAGGCCATTTTGTCGCATTGCTCTGGCCCACTGAGAATCCTGAAAACGCAAAATCAGATAAATATTATCCTCATTATTACTGATTCCAAAAGATGCGTCACTATCGGCAATCTTGTGTAATGCGATACCTCGCCAATCCGAGGCTATACCATCGACAGTTATAGGGTTTGCAACCCACTTCGACTCGAAAATCTTTGCATCACACGACACGAAAGCCAAAGCTATGAGGACCATTAGTCCCAATTGAAAAGTATTACTTATGATCCGATTATTAAATTTTCGCACTATTGCTCCTTTATTGGGTGCTATTCATAAAGACGATGCAGTTTTCTATTTGGTTTAGACAGCTTTAGAACGACAAAAGATTAATCATCACACTCAATATATAGCTCCTCCTGCCGACTATTAATTGTAGGCAACAGGAAATATGACAGATGGAAATTGTCGGATAACTCATTGGAGGACAAGAATCATGAATAAGGCAAGTATCGATTCTTTTAGCGCATTCGATTATGATCTCGCTTTGAAAGCATGTGGTGATGATGAAACAATCCTAGGCGAGACAATATCTTTGTTTAGTAAACAGGTGCCATTCCTGGTTAACCACATTGAAACAGCTGTTGAAAGTCGTGACGGGAAACTCCTGCATAAAGCAGCCCACACACTCGAAGAGCTACTCGTTCACTTGAGAGCTTATCGTTCTTTGGGATACTTAAAAGATCTTGAAGCGAGTTGCGAGGAAATCAATTGTGATTCTTGCCACGAACGACTCAATATTTTCAAAAATGAAATTGATATTCTGCTTCATCAACTTGGAGAAGCATCAGAAACTTACCGGACAGCAGCAGTAATTTAAGTAATTGAGACTAATAAAGACTTAGTTTATTTTATACTAATCTTTCTTGTATAAGTGGATTGGAATGTATTTGCTAAATTACCGATAATTTTTCATATTTTCAATAGTTGAAGCTACAAAAAACTTGAAAATCATGGAACTTAAGGATGTAAGTAGTTAATCGACAATCGATTATAGGGAAACTGGCCTGATGTGGAAGTATCTTAAAAGACTGTTGAGTGTATCCTTATTTGATCGTTTCATACTGGCAAAACCCCGATAATCCTTGACTCATTTGGAATAAGTTGTTATATATTTCACAAGGACAAAGTTGACAGGAGTTCTAAAGAATTTGTAATTTTGAGGCCGATCGAATTTTCACTCGTTCCGGCTGGAGGATAGATGCGAAAAGGTCAGACATTATTAATCGCGGGGCTAATGGTAATTCTCTTTTCTGTGACTGGTTGGAGTCAACAGGATGCAGGCTGTACCGAAAACAAATGTCATGCAGACATGGGGACCAAACAGTTTGTTCATGGTCCGGTAGGAGCCAAAATCTGTACTATTTGTCATACAGAAGTCCAGGGAAAGAAACATCAATTTGAGTACACTACAGATAAAGAAGAATTATGTTTTGCCTGCCACGAAGAAAAGCGTGACATGATGCTTGAAGATTATCTCCATACACCTGTTGCAGATGGTAACTGTGTTGGCTGCCATGACCCGCATCAGGCCGATTATCGTTTTCAGTTAAAAGGCAACGCCTCAGAACTCTGTTTTACTTGCCATAAAAAAGATCAGTTCATGCAGGAGTTTGTTCATGGTCCGGTTGGTGTTGGTGATTGTAACGTCTGCCACAACCCACACTCATCTTCCAATGAAATGCAACTTGTATCCTCGCCCGATAAAATCTGTTACAACTGTCATATCGAGCAATCAGATATTCCTACAAAACGCCATATTCATGAGCCGGCCAAAGAAAAGTGCACAACTTGCCACGACCCTCATTCGGATAAAGCAAAATTCCTGCTCCCCAATGATCCACCCGAGCTTTGTTATGGCTGCCATGACGATTTTGAAGAATATAGCAATGCTGCATTTCAACATGACCCGGTCGTGAATGGAAAGTGCACCAATTGCCACAACCCTCATGCCTCAGATAATCCAAGAATGTTTGCAGTTCCACAAGAGGAACTATGTTTTAGTTGCCACGAAGAACTGTCAAGCTATGTTTCAGAAAACAGCCATAAGCATGGACCAGTTAAACAGGGTGACTGCAATGCCTGCCATGATCCCCATGGGAGTGAAAACTATAAAATTCTAAGGAAGTATTTCCCCGAAGAATTTTATATGCCTTATGAGACCGAAAATTACGCAATCTGTTTTGATTGCCATAATAGTACAATTGCCCTTGATGCGAAAACTATGACGCTGACTGATTTTCGTGATGGAGATATAAATCTTCACAATTTGCATGTAAACAAGGAAGTTAAAGGCAGAAGCTGCAAAGCTTGTCACCAGGCTCATGCGACCAACCAGGACAAACATATTAGAGAATCTGTCCCATTTGGTTCCATGAACTGGGAATTACCTATCAAGTTCACCAAGCTTGATGATGGTGGTAGCTGTGTTGTCGGATGCCATGCCCCTAAGGAATATCATCGCTGATGCGAAGAATTGTCTTAATTGTTCTAACAATTTCTATCGGTTCGTTTTTGCTGCCATCCTTTGCATTTTCTCAAGATGATGCTAGCGCTAAAGATGCGAGACGTAAAAATAAGAAAATTTGCAGACAGCTATTAAGGTCTGCTAAAATTTCATTCCGGGATGGTGCATACAATGAAGCGAAAGCGTTTCTTGACTCACTAATTTTATGTGATATTTCGAACCCGGATGCCTATTACTTCTTAAGTAAAATAAATTTGGTAAGGGGTGACACCCATGCCGCAGAATCTCAAGCAAGCACAGGCATTGAAAAAGCTCCAAAATCATCACGCCTGAAATTACTCTTAGCCAGAATCAAAATTAGTCTTGGCGACTATGCAAAAGCTTTGGAATTAACTGAGTCAGTTCTTAAGATCAAACCCAGAGAAGGTAAAGCTCTTTATTATAAAGGCTTGGCTCTCAAAGGACTTGGTGATCCAACTGCTATAAATATCCTTGAAAAAGCTGTTGAAACAACATTTGACAGGAAGTCTAATTGAAACCGATATTTAGTAACTTCCTAACACGCGTGATAGCTCTGGCGCTTTTTGTTATGAGCATAATTGTTGCTCCATCGGCTACGGCTGCGTTCAAGTATCTTTCCGAAGGAATGAAAGCTCCCGAACTATCGGGTGTAGATCTTAAAAGTGGCGAAAAAATAAGCACCAGACAATGGCTTGGTGACAATCTGATCATTGTCGTATTCTGGTCAACCTGGTCACCACGTTCACTCGAAGAGCTGCAATCGCTCAAAGAACTTCATGCCATATACCAGGATCAACCGATTAAATTTATTGCCGTCAATGTTGATGGTCAGAATATCTCTCCAATAACTCGTGATAAAATTAATTCTACACTGGCCGATCTCGATCTTCCTTTCCCTGTAATAATCGATGACAAGCTTTCAATATTCTATGAATTTGGAGTCATTGCTGTGCCGTCAACCGCCGTGCTCGATTCTTCTGGCGTTCTAAAATATGGCCCGGCGGGATTCTCTCTTACGACCAAAGACCGTATTGTTGATTCTATTGACGTATTCCTGGGTCTAAAAAAACCGGACAAAGTCGCTCAATTTAGAGATGGATACAGACCCAAAAATAAATCTTCTCGTTTTTATAATATGGCTCTGAATCTTGGATTGAAAAAGTCATGGGAAAGAGCTTTGAGCATTCTTGATTCGGCAGAAGCTGCAGATAGTATGTTTGCCGGGCCTCACACCCTCAGGGGTGATATTATGATTCGATTGGAACGATACGAAGATGCTCAAACTTCATTCGCCAAAGCAATCAAACTCGATAGCATGGTTGTTGCTGCGTGGGCTGGGTGGGGTCAGGCCTTACTAAAAAGTGGTACTATTGAAGAAGCAATAGCAAAATTGAAACATGCTCTTGATCTTGACTCTGAATACACCCCCGCCTTTCTGGACTTAGGTATGTGTTTGGCTCAACAAGGATTGTATGACGATGCTATTGATTCATTGAACAAGGCAAAAGAGCTGAATTTTGCAAACCCTACTGTTCACTATTACTTAGGACAGGTTTATCGACAGGCTGGCAATGATGACAAAGCGACTGAGTCGTATATAAAAGCCCTCGAACTCCTCTATCCTTCGGATTGAAAAAGGAACTTATCGGCTATTCGGCCAGCTAACCTGTATAATCTCTTAAATAATTGTTATAGAATCTTGAAAGGATTCATTATGTCACGCGTTCATAAAATGCTTTTAATTGTTATTGCTATTTTGATTTTAAGTGCCTCCCAACTATTTGCTTTTGAGAATTTTCATGGGCACAAAGGACGGCCTCATCCCAAGCTTGACTCTCTTTTTGAGGCTGCGGTTAGTCTCGATAAATCTACCGAAGGTATGGCCTTGGTCGATGCCTGTATTGAAAAATATGGCGGCCTTGAAAAACTCAAAACTGTAAAATCAATCAGACAATCCTGGCGGATGGAAATTGCCGGGACTCGAGATACCGTTGATATTGTCAAGACCTGGGCTCCAAACAAGCGCCTCTTAATTAAAACTTACTATGATGGTAACATGGAAAGAAAAATATTGAGAGGTGATTCAGCATGGTTTGAATCTCACGATACGGTCAGCTTTGTTGAAGGTAATCGGTACAAAGGATTTCTATTTAGCTACCTTACTCTCGGAATGCCCGTGTCTATAAAGACCGAGACTTTTGCGGAAATGAAATATGGTGTAAGAGAAGGGGATTCCCTTGGATATATCTATATGCTCAAGACTGATTCTCTAATGATTGTAATCGGAATCGACCCTGCTGATAACCTGATAAAATCATCAGAAGGAGTAATTTTCCAGGGGAAGCAGAAGTCAATTTATCAAAATATATTTGATGGCCATAAGCTTGTAAATGGGTACTGGACACCAAATTATCAGCAAGATATCTCTCTTTGGATGACAATGGGCAGATCGAAAATGGTGAATTGTGAATACAACAAAGAAGTTGCGGACAACTTTTTTACGGTGGAATCAGATAAGCTATCGTACTAATGATTCGAGTATATCGAACATTTGACGATACAAATAGAAGAAGAATTAAGACAAGAATTGTAGTTATTAAGAAGAATTGATTTACAGGTTTCAGGATATCTAAATTGATTGTTGAGCACACATTGAAGAGCACTTTAAGAAGTATATTATTGATATGCTTTGCGCTGATCTTATTCTCTGGGAGCCTCTCGGCAGAAGCTCTAATTAGAGACGAAGACAAAAATTGCCTTGAATGTCATGATGATTTCAAAAAAAGGCTGTCAGGCAAATTCAATCATTCTCCTTTTAAAAACGATGAATGCGATGCCTGTCACCAGTTTCATGAATTCAGAAATAAAGTTGAGTTCAGCGATGAAGTGATAGAATTGTGTCGAACCTGCCACTCGGTTGTCGATGGCATGGATGAAGATCATATTCACGCTCCAGTTTTTGATGATCTCTCTTGTGCGGTCTGTCATACTCCTCATAGCGCTGATAATACAAAGCAGCTTCGTTTGGAGGTTCCTGAGCTTTGTTTTGAGTGTCATGATTTTGAGAGTGATGTACATACGAAGCATAAGCCGTTTGTCGAAGGGAAATGTACCGAATGTCATAATCCGCATGGATCTCCCTATGGAACATTTTTCCAAATGCCTGCAGGTTATCTTTGTTTGAGCTGTCA
Source organism: Candidatus Zixiibacteriota bacterium (assembly GCA_030591625.1). Classification (GTDB taxonomy): domain Bacteria; phylum Zixibacteria; class MSB-5A5; order GN15; family FEB-12. The sequence continues at coordinate 2,172 of JAUVAR010000002.1, read as the reverse complement.
CGATCCGATATTGGATGGTTTCGGTCCGGCTCAGATGCATGCTGCAGATGAAATCCAGTCATGTGAGCAGTGCCATTATGGGCATCTCTCTGAAAATGTTAATATGCTCAAGGCAAGTGAAGATGGTATCTGTTTTGAATGCCATAAAGATTTGGCCGAAAGTATCAAACAAGGTCCGGTTCATTCTCTGCTTGAAGATGAAAACTGCCAGGTCTGTCACACACCACATTTCCAAAAAGGTGAAAATTCATTACATGACCCACAGAAAGATCTCTGCTTTGGGTGTCACTCCGATATAGAAGAATTACTTGAAGCAGAATATGTACATGTAGCTGTTGAGGACGAAGATTGTACTCTTTGTCACAATCCTCATTTCAAAGAGCTTGTCGATCCACAAATCGACCTGTGTAGCGGATGTCATGATGTGGAAGATGAAGACTTCGTTGGATTACATGGCGGAATTGAGCCTGCAAGTTGTACAGGTTGCCATAACCCCCATGGTTCAAGTAAAGAAAAATTGATAAAAGAGACCGAACATCCACCGTTTGAAGAACGAGATTGTGAAGCTTGTCACGAAGAAGGTCAAACTCCAAAAGATCTCAAATCCGAAGAAATATGCCTTGTTTGCCACGACGAACCGGAATCTGAGGGGCCTCATAGCAGTTCAAAACGAAATAATTTGGTCTGTGTTGACTGTCATAGCCCACACGCAGGGAATCTGAATGGACTAATAAAGTCTATATTGTAAGGGTTAAGTTACGGCGGGGCAGCATCTTAGAAAATTTCGATAATACACGACAATAAAATATTGTATAGCCGTAAATTTGAGGAGGAAATACAGAGAAATAAGAGAAAAATGGCATGATTTCCACTTGACAGATTGCCTTAGATTGTTATTTTGTTCACAACCTATTAGTGAACTGATAGGTCAGGTCTTTATAGATAAGGCCTGTCACGAAAGGAACATGACGGTAAACAATGTTGGAATAAAGTGATCTGCCGAAAGAATATATAGGCATTCTAATGCAGATAGCACTTTCAAGGAAATGTAGATAGAGCCAGTTATGACGTTACTAATTAACAACTTTGATTATAGTTTCTCCGCCAGCAATAGCAGGCAGGGCAATTGCTCTATCTTATCTTGTGAAAGAAATAACATGACGTTGGGGAACAATGTCTTCTTACAAACAGAATACCGGGCAGAGTATTGCATAGTGCAGGGAAAGGATTCCTTTTGAGAGGGTACGGAGTTATGAAAGAATTTTTTAACAAACGTTTTATTACATTTTTAGCAATTACTTTAGTGGTTGCTCTCGTCTCCACAGCAATAGCTGCAGACGGCACAAAGTGGATTGGTGCTTTTTATGTTAGTGGAAAAGTTGGGCTAAAGTGGCAAAAAGCAGCCGATGCAACCGAGTACATTATTTATCGCTCAGTTGCCGATGGTGAGTTTGAAGAACTTACAAGAGTCAAGAAACCTCAATATTTCGATGTTCTCCCGATAGCTGGTACCGTGCTCAGTTATAAGATTGGATACATTGGAGCCGATGGGGCCGAAGTGCTTTCGAGTGTAAAGAAAGTAACAACCCCCGCCGCCGCAGCAGGTGAGTTTAAAGCACCGGTATGGTCTGGTATCAGAATTGATAGAAAAAAGATTTTGCTCAGGTGGGACAAAGTTCCCGGAGCAATAGCGTATAACGTTTATCGATCAGTAACGAGTGGTGATGGTTACGAAGTTATTGGAAACGCCACAGCCAACAGGCATAGCGATGGTGATGGTCTTGAAAAAGGCACAACCTATTACTACGTCATTTCTGGCCTTAATGATCAATTCGAAGAGACTGAATTATCAGAAGAACGCAGTCTCAAATTTGGAACCAGTAAGGCAGAATTAGACTCATTAGAAAAAGCGAATGAAATTGTTTTGATTGATATTCCAATGTCTCTTGTTTGGAAAATTGAATCGGCAGGTAATGACGGAGACCTCAATCAGCCAGCTGACCTGGCAATCAATTCTGCTGGTGATGTTTATATAACGGACGTAAATAATAATCGTGTGTGTGTATTTGATAAAGATGGAAAGTATAAATTCTCTTTTGGAACCAAGACACCTCCTGATCTTCTTGATAATCCACCTACAGGCAGCTTCTCATCACCGTTTACGGTTGAAAT
>JAUVAR010000168.1 GCA_030591625.1 Candidatus Zixiibacteriota bacterium | reverse complement strand
ATCAGGCGAGGTGACATCGTTTTCCAATTCCAAAGCAACCTTAATCATATGTTGAACCTGAGCCTTGGAGGCCCGGCCATTTCCGGTCAGTGATTTCTTGATCCGAGTCGAAGCATACGATATTACCGGGACCTTGTTTAGTGCCGCCTGAAGAAAAATCGTTCCGCGTGCATGAGCCATAATGATTGCCGTTTTCGGGTGCGCATAATGAGAATAAAGCTCTTCGACAGCAATATAATCGGGCTTGAACTGCTTTACTATATTTCCGAATTCGGTATAGATCTCGGCCAGTTTATTTTCGAGGTTATCCCGGAGTATTGTTTTTATTATCCCGGCTTCCAAGACAGAAATCTTTGAGCCGGATGAATCAATGATACCATATCCGGTTATTCGCGTTCCCGGATCAACCCCGATTATGACCATTTGTTGCTTTCGCTATCCCATCAGTTTATTCATGATATCATCATCGATATCAAAATTGGAATAGACATTCTGGACATCGTCCAACTCATCAAGACATTCATACAGTTTCAGCATCGACTCGGCCTGCTTCTCATTGAGCTTAACCGTATTCTGCGGAATCAGCGTAACTTCGGCTGAAATCATCGGAATCGATTTTTCTTCAAGAGTCGCTCGTACCGTCTCAAGATCATTCGGCCCGGTTTCAATTTCGAAATTGTCATTGTCGAGTATCATATCATTGGCGCCAGCTTCCAAAACAATGTCCATCAATGTTTCTTCATCGCAAATCGATTTATCAACGAGGACAATTCCTTTACTCTCGAACATCCAGGCGACACACCCGTTTTCACCGAGGTTCCCCCCATATTTCGAGAAAGTATGTCTTACTTCCGCGACCGTACGGTTCTTGTTATCGGTCAGGCATTTCAAATAAATAGCAACCCCGGCCGGACCATAACCTTCATAGCTTATTTCATCATAACTCACGCCGGGAAGTTCACCGGTGCCTTTTAAAATACCACGTTTGATATTATCGGCCGGCATATTGGCCGTTTTGGCAGCAGCGATAGCAGTTCTCAATCTTGGATTGCCGTCAGGATCGCCTCCACCCTCGCGGGCAGCAACAGTAATTTCTTTTATTAGACGGGTAAATATCTTGCCTCGTTCGGCATCAGCTTTACCCTTCTTGCGCTTAATCGTTGACCATTTTGAGTGACCGGACATTAAGCCAACCTCCTGCAGGTTCAAATTTGGGTTCGGTGGTCATTACAATGACCATTATAACAGGAATTTAACAGGTTTGGGTGGACTTGGCAAGAGTTGTTCGTTTGGTAATTAGAATTTTACGTGCAACCAAAGATTTTGATTTCTGACCAGATTTGAAACCTTTCGTGTCATTTTGCGTATTTCGATATAATTGGAAGCGGCTACACCGTGGAGAGGGTATTGGCCTAAACCGATTTAGAAGACAGCCTGGCAGGCTGAAGAAAACCGTACAAGACAAGGGTAATTAGGAGCGGAGGAACATGCTCAAAAACCCTTTCTACGTTGTTAGACAATTGCTATTGATCATTTTATTGATTACTGCAGCAACGTCTATTGCTATCGGAAACGAGGAATCATCCGATTGGCAACCAAATTTAAAACCTAAACTCGACATCAAAAAAGCAAATGGGGAAATAAAAATTGATGGTGATCTGTCTGACCCGGGATGGACCAACGTTGCTATTGCATCCAATTTCTCAGAACACTCCCCCGGCGAAGAAATCAAACCGCCCGTCGAGACCAAAGTCTTTATGACCTACGACGAAAGTCATGTCTATTTCGCGGCAATATGTTATGCCGAAAAAGGCAGTGTGCGTGCATCTTTGGCAGAACGCGAGTCAATTTTTGCAGATGATAATATTGGCTTCTTTTTTGATACTTATGGTGACGCCGAACGTGCCTACATAATCAATTTGAATCCATACGGAATCCCCTACGACGCACTTTGGACTCGCGGCCAGGGTGAGGATGGAGCCTTCGACATGATCTTCGAATCGAGCGGACAGGTTACTGATTCGGGATATCAGGTTGAAATGGCAATTCCTTTTTCAAGTTTGCGTTTTCCGAACAAGGATGTACACACCTGGAGAGTGGAATTTTATCGCCACCACAATCGTGAAAGTCACTACTCCATTTCATGGGCATATTACGACAAAGAAGAAACTAGCTGGCTCAACAATTGGGGTACAGCAACTGGTATATCTGATGTCGCTGCAGGTAAAGGTTTGGAAATAATGCCAACTTTTGTCAGTTACCAATCGGCTACTGTATCTGATTGGGACAGGCCCGACATCTCATTTGAGAATAGTGATTTGTATGGAGAACTTTCACTCAATGGAAAATATGCGCTATCTTCAAGTATTAGTGTCGAAGCGACCTTTAATCCGGACTTCTCTCAGGTTGAGGCCGATGCTGCCCAGATAAATGTAAACTCTACCTTTGCCCTCTCCTTCCCCGAACGCAGACCGTTCTTTCAGGAAGGTGTTGATCTTTTCCGTACCAATTTCAGAGCTGTTTACACTCGTGCTATAAACGATCCAGCATTTGCAACCAAACTATCCGGTCGTGTGGGTAGTGCAAGTATTGCATATATGGCAGCATACGATGAACGAAGTCCTATGCTACTTGCGTTTGAAGAAAGCTCAGTATCGTTGAATGCAGGTAAAAGTTATTCCAATATTTTTGCAATTAAACAAAACATGGGTGAAGATTCTCATTTGAGATTCTTGCTCACAGATCGTCGATTTGAAGGCGGTGGATCAGGAACCCTTGCGTCTATAGATGCACGACTTAAATTATCAAAACAAGTAATGTTTGTTATTCAGGGAATCGGGACTCACACAGAGGAACCACCCAATTTACCAACCCCTTTAGGTTCAGACGAAGAACCATGGTGGCTAGCTGAGGATACCAGTTTTATTACGTTTGACAAAGGTAGGCACACTACTGCTCTTGATGGAGAATCATTTTATGGTGGTGGAATACTGTCATCACTCTCCTACAACGCAGCAAGCTGGGGATTGGACCTAACCCACTACGAACGAAGTCGTACCTATCGTGCAGCCAATGGTTTCCAACCCCGCAACGGTGACCGGCGTGTAATGGGTAATGGTTACAAACAATATAGATTTGAAAATAAACCTATAGAGAGAGTAACTTTCTATGGCGACTTAGGTCGAATCTGGGATCTCGATGGACTCCGTAAGGATGAATGGATTAGTGCCGGGTTAAACAGTAACTGGAGTTTTGCACAAACTTACATAGGCCTAAACTCCCTCTTTGCATCTAATGAAAGACTTGGTGGAATCGACTTCCGTGGTATCTGGGCACTTACTCCTTCCTTCAGCTCTCGGTTGAACGAACGTTTTTCAATATCATTCCACTACACTTTCGGAAGACAGATCGCACGTAGTGATCTTGAATTTGGATTTATGGAAAACTGGAGCACTTCTGCAAACATCAAGATTAGCGATAAACTAAAAATAAGTCCATCGTACGACCATTTGCAAAGTGAATCATATACTTCCGATGAACTGTTCTATGAAGGCTGGGTTGGCAGAACTCGAATCAACTACCAATTCTCAAGAGAACTATCATTGAGAGTTGTAGCACAGTACAATAGTTTTAGTGAACAATTTGAATTCGACCCTCTCTTAACTTTCAGAATCAACCCATTCTCGATCTTCTATATTGGCACTACGTATGACTATACCGAACTCGGCCTAAGTGAGATGAGAGATGTAGATGGAAAGATGCAAATGGTACAATTTGAGTCGCCTAAGAAATGGTTAACCTCAAGACAGATATTTATGAAACTTCAATATCTGTTCCAGATATAATCTGAATCAGACATTGTCTGAATCAGACATTGTCTGTTCATATTGCGAATTCGTCGCTGCTCCGGCCCTTCAGATTAAACGGGGTATGCAGACGACAGGCGGGAAACTCATAAGAGTCTCCCGCCGTTTTTATATAAGTTATAAATTTGAAAACTAATCGAAATTCCGGACACAAAAAAACCAAGCTTCTTGCCTGGCTGTATCTAACCTTTTAGACTTATGAGAAAGTATATTAATCGAATATTAGATTTTAATTAATCTTAATTTGTATCGCCACCACCGTCAAACATAACACTGCTTCCTTGCAATTAATAAGTTTTTCTATACTCAAAATATCGTCTCAACCGGAAAATATCTTAATTATTTGTCATAGCCATATAAAATAATTTTGTATTTCATATACATTCATGTGAAATATCTAAAATTACATACACTCCCCACAATACTCAGCACAACGCTAACCATCAACTACCCCCCGTAACTAACGAGACTGCATAGACTTTCAACCTCCCTCTTGAGTCCGTTGACTAAGGTGCCTATAAATGCGTATATTCCAAACAATTGAAGATAGGGTGGGACTTATGAATCGATTTGATTTTACTAAAATTGATCTTTCTTTGTTTGTAGTCTTTCATGGAACATTAGCTATTATTTTATCTCAGATTTATAGTATAGAATTACTAACTATATCTTATCTGTTTGTCTTTATATTTTTTTCTATCTTATGTTACATTTCCAAATATCTTCTCATTGAAGATCGGTTTAATAAATTTTTCTCAAAGGGAACAATAATTACTCGTGCGACTTCAGCTCGTCTCATATTACTTGACGTTGAAGGTAAAAGAGCCAGATATACTAAAGAAAAGGAAATTACAACTAACGCCCCCAGTTTAGATAAATATACCGAATTCGGTATCTGGTCACAAGGTCCATTGGAAAACATTGAAGTAAGCGACAATATTACATGCACTCCAAGACCAGAATCTGATAGAGAAAATCATTACGACCTGGACTTTTATTTCAAAACACCATTACTCAAAAAACAAATTAGAGACATCTCTGTTTCCTGGACTTCAAAGGACAGTTATATAAACGACACCGAGTACTTCACTGTCAATTTCAGTCATCCGTCGAACATGTACACTCTCAGAATTATCTTCCCCGAAGCAAGGCCAGTCAAAGAAGCATGGGTTGACTTTACTTATCTCGGAGAGAAAACCTCAATAACAGAAAAAAATCTGCATATTAGTCATGATCGTCTGGAATTATTATTCACTATGAATCAAGTATTTCCAGGAATGAAAGCTATGGTAATATGGAACTGGTAGCACTATGCCCACTATCTTCACGCGAATAATAAACCAAGAACTACCGGCTAAGATTTTTTATGAAACTGATGTCCTCCTGGTAATCGCAGACCATAGACCAAAAGATAAAGTGCACCTTTTGATATTTCCAAAAACCGAGTATCGAAACTTAATCGAAACACCTTCAGATGTTCTTCAACAACTATTTGAAGTTGTAAAGATAATCGCTAAGAAGCTTGAACTTGAAGATCATTTTAGAATTTTGATTAACAATGGATACGGTCAGGAAGTCGATCATATTCATCTGCATTTTTTATCTGATCGCGGTCCAGACAAATTGACGTTTTTAGACGATTGAAACCCAATAGAAAGACTAACTATCGAGCAGCTTCATGCGTGCCTTTATTCTTCGTATAAAACACTTTTGCTTCCGGGCCTATCTTGGAATCTTCATTACCAATATGATCTACTAGCCATTCGGTTAGAAAAGATTTCAATGCAAATACGTTGATACTCTCCCCCGTCTTCAGGCCTACAAGCATCTTCTTGACTCTTTCCACCAGAATCCTATGAAGCTTGGTGTGAGCTTGAAGTCCCGAGAAACCAATTTCTTCCATGATTCGTTCTTCTTCGGTAAAATGATACTGGGTGTATTTGACAAGTTCAATTATCACAGTCCCAACATGATCATTGACTAGACCCTGTCCGTTAGAAATCGAATCGTCGAGCATATTAATCATACCAACAATTTTCTTATGCTGGTCATCAACACTCTGAACGCCGATTTCCATTTTTTTCTGCCACTTGATATGACCCATATATTCACCCGGCTCTCTCTATAAGTTCTATTTGAGAATATCGGATATTGTCTTGGCATCCGTTAGTTTAAAAGTGGGGTTTCTTGGTCACAAAGCGGACTACGTTAGTTGGGTTATTCAGATGCGTGCAATACGGTTTTCTTGTATTCGTTACCTATCTTCATATCCTCAGCCATAATATGAGTAATGAGCCAATCGGCCAGGAAGCTCATAAGATCAAAGACGTTTACCGAGCCTCCTTCTTTGAGTGTCATCAGAAATTGTTTCACACGCTCGACAAGAAGTT
>JAUVAR010000046.1 GCA_030591625.1 Candidatus Zixiibacteriota bacterium | reverse complement strand
TATAAAGGTGTTCATTTTGATTCACTCGGTCGAAATGCTACCTGGGCAGAATGGATTTATGATAACCCGGGCGTAGATACTGACAGTGATGGTTACGCAGGAGTGTTTTATGCCTGTACAGTTTCAGGGCATGGTACTGATAATCCAGTTATAAAAACAATCGCACGACGAGGTGATGGTGTCCCTGATTTCAAAGGTGCCAACCCTCCTCCGGCCCCAATTGTCAGACTTATTCCCGACAGCCTTGGCAGAATCATAGTACGTTGGAATGGTGCGCGCTCAGAAACAACTCTCGACAATTTCTCCGGTGAGGTTGACTTTGAAGGTTACCGCGTATATGTCAGTCGTGATGATCGTTCAATTAGTATGACAACCTATCAATCGTTTGATTTTGAAAACTATAACCGATGGGATTGGGATAGCACAAAAGTCATTGGCGACGAAATCGGTGGTTTCGGATTGTATGTAAGCCCATTAGCACTTGGCGAACTCAGATGTTTGTATGCGCCGGGCGGATGCTATGATTCTTCGTGGCACCCGACACAGTATCCTCGAAGCAGCCCGTTTTTGCATGGTGACTCGTTGCATTACTTCGAAGATCAGGATTTCAATCGTTCAATTTTGGCCAACGAAGCTGATTCGGTAACCGTTGCTACCACTCAAATAAGAAAACTATATCCTAATGCCATGATTCCTGAATTATCATGGATAAGTTCTGTCGATTCAATTCCTGACACAATTCCATTAGATACTGTTTTAACCGATGATGGCTATTTCAAGTTCTACGAGTATGAGCTTGCAATTGAAGATCTCCTTCCAACAGTACCGTATTGGATTAATGTCACTTCGTTCGACTACGGTTCCCCACAATCAGGGCTACCATCACTGGAAACATCACCTACAATTTTGCCTAAAATTGGATATGCGATAGCAAGTGCTGCCAATGTTGATTCTTCAACTGGTGAACTTGATGTTTATGTCTGGCCTAATCCGTATCGCTTGGATGGTGGGTACAAAGAATTTGGTTTTGAAGCTACCGGCACCCGTGAAGAACGCGGGCAGGCAGATGCCAGGTCAAGACGAATTCATTTCGGTAACCTCCCTTCGAATTGTAGAATCTCAATTTTCACCTTAGATGGTGATCTGGTGCGAGAATTAGAACATCACTTTGACCCTTCTGAGGCAAACTCTTCTCAAGAATCATGGGATTTGATTACCCGGAACACACAGCTGACAGTCTCCGGACTATATTATTGGGTTGTGGAAGCAGCCGATGGTCGCACACAAATTGGTAAGCTCGCAATAATTATGTGATTGCATGGCAATGACTTAAAAAAACCCGCCACGAAAGTGAGCGGGTTTTTTATATCTATTGACTATCTCATTACTAAGATATCTGCGCATTCCTCCTTCCCACCCCGTTATATTCCTATCGATTTAAGTATTATCCTGTATGATATTGTCTTAATGAGAGATACATCATTATTTGGTCCTGATAGAATGTCATAATATTTCTTAAATTCGCTTGCCAACAGGACCCAATTTCACTAAAATTACAGCCTTATGGTAGTGATATGGCAAATTATATTTTGTCATATTGGGACGTTTACACGTCTATTTATGTAAATAATATAACTTGATATAGAGTGTGAGGATATGTTGAGGAGAGCATCAATTTTTTGGATAGTCTTACTTGGACTAAGTCTAAGTATAACAACTTCTTCTATGGCCAGATGGTCTGAAGATTATGTGCGTGGAGATGGTAATAACAGTATCGCTGCTCCAGCTTATTGTATCGCTACACATAATATTGGCAAACTCGAATTTGGTGTGGTTAACAATGGAAGTATTGGCGTTGATTATTCGGCGTCAGGACCACAGGATTGTTTCACCGGCGAACGAGTTGTCGCTATGGAATACCCAAAAGGATCAAATACACGTTATCTTTTTGGTGCCGCCTTTTGGATTGGTGCCGTTGTTGGCCGCGATACTCTTGTGTCTGTTGGGCAGGATGGCTGGACTGGTGGACAGGAATTTCACCCGGCTGAAGACAAACCAGGTAGTAATGGTAAAATGGTCTATCGTTCTACGATCGACCCAACTAAACCTGAATATGAAGGTGCAATCTCTGAACAGGATTACATCTGTGTTTATACTGACACTTTCACATCTGGTGTTCAAGGTTTGACGAATGACGCTATTGAAGACACTCCACATAAACCAATTGGTCTTGAAGTAACTCAGAGATCATTCGCATGGTCATACTCTTACGCTGACGACTTTGTTCTTTTTGATTACAAGATCAGAAATATTGGCCAAGAACGCTTAAAAAGAGTTTTTCTTGGTATTTATGTTGATGCTGATGTTCATGGAAATGCCAATACACTTGGATATACAGATGATGTTTGCGGATTCTTAGATAGTATCAACGCAGCATATCTTCCTGTACAATGCCCCGACAAAGACAATGTTAATCTTGCATGGATTGCAGATAATGATGGCGATCTAACTCTTGCCCCAGGTTGGGAAGTACCTCACGTGACAGGTGTTCGAATTGTTCGTGCACCAAAAGACTCTCTTGAAGTATCATTTAACTGGTGGGTTGGAAACGGTAACCCTGCTCTTGATTTTGGTCCCCATACTTTTGCCAAGTATAGAGACTATTCAACTGGTGGAATGGGAACTCCGGAAGGTGACCGTAACAAATATCATGTCTTGAGTAATGGTGAATTTGATTATGATCAAGTTACAACTGCTACTCGAAGTGCTTTTGATTCTATCTTTATGCAACCGAATGAAAGTTTGAAAGAAGATCTAGCCGATGGTTTCGATACTCGCTATCTCCTTTCTTTTGGACCATTTGATATTGAAGTAGGTCAGATACTTCCATTGTCATTCGCTTATGTAGCAGGTGAAAACCTGCATAAAGATCCAAACAACGGCTCAAACCTGCCTTATAATCCTGAAGAATTTTATAAAGGTTTAAGTTTTGATTCACTTGGACAAAATGCAACCTGGGCTGAATGGATTTATGATAACCCGGGTGTTGACACCGATAGTGATGGATATGCAGGGGAATTCTACCTATGCACTGTCAGAACTGGTGAAAATGAACTTATCAAGACTATCGCTCGCCGTGGTGATGGGGTCCCTGATTTTAAAGGTGCCAACCCTCCACCGGCTCCGATCATGAGAGTTATCCCGAGTATTCATGACGATAGTGCCGGTACAATTACTATCCGTTGGAATGGTGCTCGTTCTGAAACCGCAGTGGACAACTTCTCCGGCGAAATAGATTTTGAAGGTTATCGTGTCTATGTAGGAAGAGATGAACGCCTGGAAAGTTTAACGATGACCCAATCGTACGACTTCGAAAACTACAATAAATGGGAATGGGATGACGATCTTCTTATTGGTGATCGTGTTGGTGGCTTCAAATTAGAAGATGCTCCGCTCACAATCGACTCATTACGTTGCCTTTATGCAGATAACGGTTGCAACGATTCTTCATGGAATCCCCTCGATTACGACCGCAATTCACCATTTCCGTTTGGTCCTGAACTATTCTATTTTGAGCCTCAGGATTTCAACCAATCAGTTTTAGCAAATGAAGCTGATTCACTTACACCTGCCTCAACATTAATTAGAAAAGTATATCCTAATTCATTGAAACCACAACTTTCATGGCTCAACTCACTTGATTCTATGCCTGATTCAATTCCTCTCGATACTGTGATGACCAGTGATGGTTATTTCAAGTTTTACGAATATGAATTAACTTTGCATGACCTGCTTCCAACAGTTCCATACAATATCAATGTAACAGCTTTCGATTATGGTTCACCAAAGTCAGGGCTTCCTTCATTGGAATCATCGCCAATGGTTAATCCGGCTATTGCATACGCAATACCTCGTGGGATTGACGTTGACACTATTACAACCAAAGATATGGAAGTATATGTATGGCCAAATCCTTACAGGCTTGATGCTGGTTACTCCGCTGCAGGATTAGAAGCAACTGGTAGCCGCGAAGATCGTAATCAGCAACCCACCAGAGCAAGACGTATCCATTTCGGTAATCTTCCTTCAAAGTGTACTATTTCGATATTCACTCTTGATGGTGACCTCGTGCGAGTAATTGAGCATGATATGAATCCTACCGATGCTGATTCTTCTCACGATTACTGGGACTTGATAACCAGAAATACTCAGCTTGCAGTTTCAGGACTCTATTACTGGACCATCGAATCTGAAGGTGGTAAGACTCAGATAGGAAAAGTGGCCATAATAATGTAATTATGTGCCAGGCGTGGTAATATAAATGTTTTTAGATTCCGTTAGTTTAGGCCGCCTCCGAGTGATTTTGGGGGTGGCCATTATTATATGTTTCATGGCATCCGAAGTTTTGTGTCGTACTGTGAGACCCGCATCAAAAGAAGCTGCATTCACAGCTTACCGTAATCGTATGTCTGCTGCTCAAGCTAATCCGACAAAGTATATAACTGCTCATACCAGAGGGAAAATACATTTGGCGGTTGCCAACAATGGCACTTTTGGAACATTTGGCGATGCTTTTTTAGATCCATTTACAGGAAAGATTATTCCTTCTTGCGTTTACCCCAGAGGATCAGACCTCGTTTACTTATGGGTTGGCGCATTTTGGATCGGGGCTATTGTTGGACGTGATACCTTAGTATCATGTGGCTCTGAAGATTACTATGCTACAAGTGAATTTTGGCCGGAAGCTCCAAACCTTGGCGGTAAATTTACTCTGAATTCAATCGACATCAATAGCAAGTTTCATAATCCAAACTCCTGGCTCAAACCGCTTTCTGAACAAGATATCTATACAGAATATTATGATACAACTACCAACAGGAGTCTGACCGGACAAGATGATACTGATGGACGTGGTCACAAACCATTGGGAATTAAAGTATCACAACGCTCTATGGCCTGGAGTTATGACTACGCCGATGACTTCATACTATTCGATTATGAAATCGAAAATATTGGCAAGGAGCGTCTTAAAAAGGTTTATATGGGTATTTGGGTTGATGGTGATATTTGGCCTTTAATCCGACGCGGACCGGGACAAGGTGGCTGGGATGATGACTGTGTCGGCTTTTTGGCGACATACCCTGCACCGGAAGGATGTGGATTCATTGATACTATTAATGTCGCTTACCATCTTGATAATGATGGTGATCCGGTTGGAGGAGCATGGAACCACTTGTCACCAAGGTCTGCGGTAGGTGTCAAGATTGTTAGAACTCCGTCAGATTCCATGCAGTTTTCTTTCAATTGGTGGATTGTGGGATATGAAAATGTTGACCTCGATTTTGGACCAAGAAAATCGGGCTCTCCCAGTGATCCATTTCGAAAGATGGGACGACTCGGGACACCAGAAGGTGACAAAAATAAGTACTATATCCTTAGTCATAATGAATTTGATTATGATACATACTATACCAGTGTTGACCAATCTTCCAAGGGATGGCTTCCTCCCCCCGCATTTGCAGACGATTTTGCAAATGGTTATGACAGCAGATACCTGCTTTCATTTGGGCCGTTTGATATAGAACCGGGACAAAAGCTACCTATATCATTTGCCTGGGTTGGCGGTGAAGATGTGCATGTAAATCCTAATGCATTCGAAGATCTCTTTGATCCAAACAATCCAACACCTTTCTATCGTAGTCTTGATTTCTCATCACTCGCTCTAAATTCACGATGGGCTTCATGGGTATATGATAATCCCGGAGTAGATACAGATGGTGACGGTTTCTTTGGACATGGTCGTGTTTGTTCTGTTGACTCATCAGGTAAACCTGGAGACATCAATGACACTATTGATCCGGGTACTGATTGGAGTAATATCAATTGGTACAAGGGTGACGGAGTACCCGATTTTAAAGGAGCTGGACCTCCTCCGGCACCTTTGATAAAAGTTTATTCAGGACTTGGAAAAATCACCGTTAGATGGAATGGGTACTATTCAGAAACTACCAATGATGTATTCCTGGGAATTCCAGACTTTGAAGGATATCGCGTTTATGCCGGTCTTGATGAACGGGATGAAAGCTTTACAATATATTCATCCTATGACATAGAAAATTACAATCGCTTTCGATGGAATGATGACCCGGATGGAATTCCTGGATGGGTACACGAAGAAACACCTTTCACTATCGACTCATTGCGTTCAATCTTCAACGATCCGATTCTATTGCCATTAGATTGGTCTCGAAATAATCCCTATGTCCACAATGATGAACTCTATTTCTTTGACAAACAGGATTTCAATGATGCCAGCCTGACCTCTCCTAATGGTATCCGAAAAGTATATCCCGAAATAACTGAACGACCACCTAAAGACCCATTACTTTGGACAGCGGATGAAATAACTTACGAACATGGTGAAGCGCTGCCAAAATACTACGAATATGAATATGTCTTAAATGATCTTCTCCCAACTATCCCCTACTTTGTAGCTGTAACATCTTTTGATTTTGGCTCACCAGTAGTAGGATTACCAGCTCTTGAAGTTCCTCCTGTAAATAATCATATTGTTGACTATCCTCAAGTGACTGCAGATTCCGTAGATGCGCTAAATCTTCCTGTTTACACTTATCCAAATCCGTACCGTATAGATCAGCACTATCGTGCCTCTGGGTATGAAGGACGGCAGTTAAATCAAAGAGACCGACCTGATGATAGAGTGCGACAAATCAATTTTGCCAATCTCCCAAGAGTTTGCAAAATATCAATATTTACACTTGATGGTGACCTTGTCAGGGAGCTTGATCATAATTTCCCTGAGGGCGGTCCAATGGCTGGACATGATAGTTGGGACCTGATAACCAGAAACACACAACTCACAGTTTCAGGATTATATTTTTGGGTTGTAGAATCAGAAAATGGCACACAAATAGGGAAGTTTGCGATTATTGAGTAAAAGGACTTAGAAGCATTGATCAGACAACATAACATATCTACAACGACTGCCTCTCTCTTCAGAATGACACTTATTACCCTCACTTTACTGAGTGTCACAGCTTCTGCCCAGATTATTGGTCTGGACACAGATTCTGATAGCAGCAACTACAATTATCAAATCCTTCATGAACAGAGTGGATTCAGACCTTTCGGAATCGGTAGTGCGATGGCCCCTCCAACCCGAAAACAGACTGTCCAGTCACATAACAATTTACAAATGACATTAACCAATGCAGGTGCATTCGCATATGCCACTTACTATTGGAGCAATGTTACTCGTGATCCGTTTACAGGTGAAAAATTTGCCACTGTTCATTATCCCAAAGGAATGAACATCAGATACCAAATGAATGGCACGATGTTTCTCGGAGCTATCGTTGACGGTGATACTCTCGTATCGATTGGGATTAATGAAATGCATGCAGATCATGGCATTTCCGGAGATTTCACATATCGTTCGTTTGACCATAACAGCACCAAGTATGATCCTGAAGCTAATTCTCAATTGGATATTCTTACCGAATTCACAGATACATTTCTTGTTTATGCCCAACCTGATATTCGTGCTCATAAACCATTGGGACTTAAGATTGAACAAAAATCGATGAGTTGGACAGGTGACAATCTTGATGATTTTATAATTATAGAATACAAGATGTTCAACATCGGGGGTAATTACCTTAAGGATATGTATGTTGGTTTCCGTGCTCATGGCGGTGTCAACTACCATGCTGAATTTGATTATACACTTACTCAAATTGATGATGTCGTTGGTTTTATTGGTGACTATCCTGCACCTGAGGGATGTCATTTTGTAGATCGCCTCAATATAGCTTATCAAATGGACAATGACGGTGACCCCCTTGGTCGTTCATGGGCGCACTATTCTCCAAGAGCTGCCGTTGGTATGAGAATTCTGTCGGTTCCTTCAGATGATTGGGATGTGAACTATAACTGGTCGGCAGAACTTGGTTTCGCCGGTCCAAGATATTCTCCTCGAAAAAAACCAATTCCGGGAAAACCGTATCGTAATAATCTCCCGCACTTGATGATGGGGCTCAATGATGCAGAACTTTACTATTACATGTCAAACCGAGAAGTTGATTATCATCAATTAGATGTTGCCAATGATCATTCACTACTGGGATGGATTCCACCTCCCAAAGAGTTGACCAATCGTTTTACAACCAACTCTCGTCCTTATTACATGGTCTCGGCCGGTCCTTTCGATCTGCAGCCAGGTGAAGTCCAATCGATTGTTCTTGCTGTTGTAGGCGGTGAAAATGTCCATGTCAATCCCTTGGATTACGCACGTCTTTACAAAGTAGATCGTGTTCAAAGGTACCTTGATGCTCTGAATTTTGATGAATTGGCGATGAATGCACGATGGGCAGGATGGATTTATGATAATCCTGGCGTTGATACCGACGGTGACGGGTATAGAGGTGAATTTAGAGTTTGTGAATCTGATACAAATTGGTATAAAGGTGATGGCGTTGCCGATCTCAAAGCTGATGGTCCCCCACAATCTCCGGTCGTAAGAGTTATTCCAACAGAAGCATCACTAATTATCAGATGGAATGGCTATCGTTCCGAAACTCCCAAAGATATATTCACAGGCATTAAAGACTTTGAAGGTTATCGTGTATATGCCGGACTGGATGACCGTCGCAGCTCCTTAAGTGTTCTCGCC
Organism: Candidatus Zixiibacteriota bacterium; assembly: GCA_030591625.1. Lineage (GTDB taxonomy): Bacteria > Zixibacteria > MSB-5A5 > GN15 > FEB-12. Next base: position 3,028 of record JAUVAR010000046.1, on the reverse strand, counting down.
GTCTATGACCGCGAAAACTACAACCGTTTTCACATCGAAGAAATATCCGATGGGATATTTGACTGGGTTAATAACGAAAACCCGTTCACTTTAGACTCCCTCCGAATTGAATATCGAGACCAAAGTTTCCGACCGGGCTTATATACAAAGCTGAATCCTCTTCATGTCGGTGACTCTCTTTATTACTTTGAAAAACATTCATACAATGTATCTGATCTATGCTGTGAAGGGGAAATTCATAAAGTTTATCCAAATGCGACAGACCCAGGGACTGACTCTTCTCTTTGGACTGAAGATGATGTCACAATGGAACATGGTGAACCGCTTCCAAAGTTCTATGAATACCAGTACATATATGATGATTTATTGCCGACTCTTCCCTACTGGGTTGCGGTCTCGGCCTTCGATTTTGGTTTTGCAGCCGGTAAGATTCCATCAAAAGAATCTGACCCGACAAACAATATGACAATGGAACTTCCTCAAACATCAGCCGATACTGTAGCCTTCTATAATCTCGATGTTTACGTTTATCCTAATCCATGGCGTTGGGATGCTAACTATGGCAAACGAGGTTACCAAAATAGAGACGGATTAGAGATCAAGTCACGTTCGAATAGAATTCACTTTTCAAATTTGCCTAAAGTCTGCAAAATCTATATTTATTCATTGGATGGAGACTTAGTACGTGAATTTGTACATGACTTCCCCGACGGTGGACCGGCATCTATGCATGATACGTGGGATATGATTACAAGAAATACACAGGCTGTTGTTAGCGGATTGTACTACTGGGTGGTAGAGTCAGATAAACGAACCCAAATGGGAAAACTGGTGATATTGAAATGATACAATCCGATCGACACATAAATCGATACGAGTTCCTGATTAAAGGAGTAGCTGATGCGTAACTATAGATTCAAATCAATTCTGTTGATTTCAATATTGGCGACTCTAATATATTCCTGCTCAAATGAGCCCGAAACTCCTTCTATACTTGATTCGATTATTCCCCCAGATACAAGTTCACCCCAAATAATATCTTTTAGTCCAACACCGGGTGATACCTGGGTTTCTGCTCGTGGTCCTATAACTGTCAGATTTTCCGAGGATATTGACGAGACCTCGGTCGATCCAAGCACATTTATTATAACCCCCAAAGTATATTCAGCTCGCGAAGTATGTCGTACTGAAATGGCCTGTACTGCATGGTCATACCTCGATTGGGCAACAACCTATACGGTTACTGTAACAGAAGATATAAGCGATACTTTAGGTAACACTTTAAAGGAAGGGTTAACCTGGAGCTTCACAACAAGAACTGAACCACCCCCGCCAGTAATCACTTCTGTTGATCCGTCAAACGCTCCAATCTACTCACCTGTCACAATTTACGGTACTGGATTCGACACTATCCGGTGGAATAATGAGGTTTGGTTTGGAGAAGAATCAGCCTTTATCATTCGTACAAATGACACTTCAATTGAAACGATTGTTCCGGCTACAGCGACAACGGGACCAATAATAGTAGAAAACCTTTCAAGTGTTGATACCTCTGATTTCAACTTTGTCATACCAGCTGTTCCAGATTCCTTTATTGGTGCCGCTGATGGGACATTCAAGATTATCAGAAATTTCAATACTTCACAAGCCGATACTCTCTCACAATGGATAACTGTATATTTCCATCCAAGTACCGTCTATACGATTCACATGGATTACTCAAAGCAAACAGAGGACCAAAGAGTATTTTGTGATTTTGGAGGAAGTTTTAACTTTAAGCCGAACGGCATACTTTTGGATGTTGATGATCCTAATTTCACAAGTAAGGATTGCGACACTACCCTCAGTCCAGATGCATTCTTTGGAGCCACCTACAGAGCTGATACGCTCTATATGATAAACTACAATTATGCAACAATGCTTGTGAGAGAACTAAAGCTCATATTTAGATAGAGGCTGAATTATCGGTTGAATTTTTCCGGAAGACTATATCCATAGATCCAATACCCAACTGCTACAATAGGGGCCAAAGACGCTATACAGAGCCACATCAAAAATGGTGAGTGCGACATCCCCTCAATGAAGAAACCGCCCCAGAGCGGTCCCAACGACCATCCTGCAGTAGTTAGAAAACCATGGACACCCATATAACGGCCTGTCCGTCCTTCGGGAGCCAAGCGTGACACAATGGTAAGTGATGGTGGTGATATAAATAGTTCACCCATAGATACAGTCATGATGACAACCGCAAAGAACCAAACACCACCGTACAGCCCAAGCGCTCCATAACCTATAAAGTAAAACAAACTTCCCACTGCGAGTTGGGTTGTAAAACGGAACCTGACCAAAAGCCGAGTAACAGGCATCTGAAGTATTGCAACCATAAGGCCGTTCAACGTAAATAGCCAACCAAGCTCTAAGGTGCTAATACCTGCAATCTCTACAGAATATACCGACATTGGTGCGATTAACTGAGCATGTACAAGATAAAGAAGGAATGACAAACCGACATGAATCCCAAGAAGCTTATCTTTGCGTACTTCCAGAAGATCTGAGAATTTGAATCGATCATTGGTGCGCTTAGTTGCCACGATAGGCTTTAGGAATTTCCAAAATATCAAGCCGGAACCTATCGTCAATACAGCCGAGATATGAAATAGTGCAGCCCATGACCAATCCGCCAAAAACCCACCAATTGCCGGGCCGAAGGCCCAACCTAAGTTTCCTGCCGACCGTGTGAACGCAAATCCTTCAAGTCGTTTTTCTGCCGGAAGGATATCTGATACCATTGCATTTACAGCCGGCATAAACATACTCCCCACGACTGCATTGATAAGCAAGACTCCCGAGACCCACCATAATCCCATTTCGTAATAAATCGTCAGCCCCAACACAACAAAAGTAATAGCCCGTAAAGTTTGAGAGTGAATTAATAAGGGAAGCCGCCCAATGCGATCTGAAAGCTCTCCCCCGGCTGCTTGAAATAAAGACCGGACCACAGCCATCACGGCAAAGAATATCCCAATCT
>JAUVAR010000084.1 GCA_030591625.1 Candidatus Zixiibacteriota bacterium | reverse complement strand
CAATCGCTTCGACTCCAACAGATAGTTCAATGTTTGTTTGCGATCTTTCAGAAATTTGTTTAGACGGTTTCTCAAGCACAGATGCAGATACCAATATCACGAATGTCACAGTTACAGGTGGAACTCTCACTGGTTCAACGGTCTGCTTCACACCTGTTGTTGGTGCGAATGTCGTTACATATACAGTCACCGATGCATGTGGCTTAACAGACACTCGTACAACGACTGTAACTGTAGCAATGAATACTGCTCCAGTTGCTATAGCTCCCGCTAATAGTGCTGTCGACGTTTGTAACCTTTCAGAAATATGCCTCGATGGATTTACAGCCACAGATGCTGACAACAATCTGGTATCAGTGACAGTCTCAAATGGTACTCTTACCGGATCAACTGTCTGCTTTACGCCTGTCGCAGGCGAAAATACAATTACTATTATTGCGACAGATGTTTGTGGTGATGCAGATACTGCAACCGTAACAGTTACAGTGACAACAAATAACCCACCGATAGTATCTTGCCCACCTGATCAAACTTTATTCACCTGTAATGTAAACGATATAGCTATTGCAGGTTTGTCGGTTAGCGACCCGGATGCCGGTGATGTTATAACAGTCACCGTAACAAACGGCTGGGCCAGCAACGACACCGTTTACTTCTCTCCAACCACAGGCCTTAACGAGATTACAGTCACTGCAACCGATGAATGTGGCGCAAGTGCTTCTTGCATCTTCACGGTTACGGTTCTTGATAATCAACCTCCGACTCTGACTATGCCTGGCGATGATACACGTTTCCTTTGCAATACTCAGGAACTTTGTTATGACATACAATTCTCAGATCCTGATTCTCCAACTTACCAGTCTGCTCCCGAAGCGACCTTGATAGAAGGACCGGGATCATTGATCGGCAACCAGCTTTGCTTCACACCGATCGAAGGTATCGATTCAACTTATCTTCTCGTAGTCGAAGTTTGCGATTCCTGTGGCTCACCTACAGGCGGACGTGTTCCGTTCAATACATGTGTTATTGACACTCTTGCTGTCACCGTTACTTTCAATCAGCCTCCGGTAGCAAGCTGCCCGGGCGATCTTGATCTTCTGATTTGCGGACCAGAAGAAATATGTGTTGGACCGTTCTCATCTACAGATGTTGACGGTAATTTAGTCTCATCAATATTAGATGATGGCGGAGCAGGTGGTTCATTTGATGGAACAGAATATTGTTTCACTCCAGCTTCAGCCGGAACTTACACAGTTAAATATATTGCACTTGATGAATGTGGTGCTGCTGACACTTGTACTACAATTATCAATATTAACTTCATCGACCCGCCGGTAATGAATGATACGACATACACAATTGCTGTATGTCAGCCGGAAACGGTCTGTCTTGATCTTCCTGGATTCAGTGGCGGTCGTCCTCCTTATACATTCACTGCCAACGGGCAACCTGTTACCGATCAATTCTGTGTAAATATCACTACTACTGGTCAGACCTTGGTTACTTTAGTTGTTACTGACAGTTGTGGCAACACTGCGACATCTATTGCTACTGTTGATGCCAGAGTTAATCAGGCTCCAGTTGTGTCAATTGAAGTACCTGATTCGGTATATGTCTGTTTCGTTGGTGATACAATATCACTTGACCTGACAATCTATGATCCTGACAATGGTCTCACCGGTACAAGTCAACTTGGATGGATAGACCTTACAGATTCTACAGTTAATTTCATTGTAACTGGTGGAGGCTCATTCTGTGATCAGGTAGTAATCTCTGATAGTTGTGAAATCACAGGTTCTGTTGATTACTGCGTAAATGTCATCTTGAATTCACCACCCGTACCGAGTTGTCCACCTACTGCAAGTTCTAATATTTGCAATCCAGGAGAGCTATGTATCAGTGGATTTAGTGCTACTGATCCTGATAACAATATAGTTTCTGAGTCGATAAGTTATGGCACAATCATTGATGGTGAGGTTTGCTTCTACGCAGACACCTCAGGAACTTATACATTTGAATACACCGTCACCGACGAGTGTGGAGAAACAGCTAGTTGCACCTCAACTATTGAAATTACCATAAATGAGGCACCGGTCATTGCTAATTGTCCAACAGCATCAATTGATGGCTTCTTTGGGTCCTCAATATCATACGAGTTAATTGCAAGTGATCCAGAAGGTGGTAGCTTGGAATATATTCTTACAGCACTATCTCCTGGTATAATTACTTCCTCAGGTCGTTGGAGCTGGGTCCCGGGTGTTGAAGATGTATGCGAACATGAAGTGACTATTATGGTCATAGATGATTGTGGTCTTATGACTGTCTGTCAATTCATGGTTTGTGTTAAGAACCAGGTCCCAAGCATTGTTTGTGGTGATAATCAATCAACATGTTGGGGTAGTTTGATAGAGGGTCAAGTCACTGGATCCGATCCGGAAGATGCACCTCTTGGACTCACATACTCTGTAGCAAGTTTCGATGGTCCAGGTGGTCCGGAAGCAATTGATATTGATCCTGCTACAGGCGACTGGAGTTGGCAGACATTAGAAGAAGTTGCATACGGAAACACGTTTGAACTCTGTATTCAAGTTAGTGACAATGTAAATATTTGTGAACCTTGTTCACCAAGCAACTCTGATACCTGTTGTGTTTCAATAATTGTTGTCCCTTCCTACCAGGTATGGATAGAAGAAACCTATCGAACACCTCAAGGACAATTTGAACATGTATCAATATTCCTTGATTCAAGCTACGCTAACTACCCAATGGGTGGGTTCAACTTCCTTATTGAATATGATGCCTCGGTTATAAACTTCACTCAGGCTTTACCAGGATCATTTGTTGATGACTGTGGATGGGAATACTTCCAATACCGTTATGGTCCGTTTGGTACTTGTGGCGGCACTGCCTGTCCTACTGGAATGCTGCGCATTGTTGCTATGGCAGAAACCAACAATGGTTCTTCGGATGTAACTTGTCGTTCAGCAGGTGGTGATAATGCTGCCGAGCTTGCAGATATGATATTCTTGGTATCGAATGATCGGACGTTGGAATGTCAGAATGTGCCTATCAGGTTCTCATGGTACGATTGTCTCGATAATGGAATTTCATCTGCCTATGGAGATACACTATTCATCTCAAGAAATGTGTATGATTTCAATAACCCAATCAGTATAGCAAACATAGGTGCTGACTTCCCATCACTTCAGGGTGCCAACTACTTGTGTGATACCTATATGAAACATGAACCAATTAGATGTTCTGATTTCTATGACGGAGTGATTGATATTGTATGCTCAGACGAGATAGATGATCGCGGTGATCTTAACTTGAACGGTATGGCCTACGAAATCTCCGATGCTGTAATGTTCTCAAATTACTTTGTAAATGGTCTTTCAGCACTTGAGCCATATGTTGATGGTGCTGTGGCTGCATCTGATGTTAATGCTGATGGCTTAACATTATCAGTTGCTGATCTTGTCTATCTAATTCGTGTAATTGTTGGTGATGCTCCAGAGTATCCAAAAGTCAACCCGGTTGAGGCTTCATATACAAACAATACAGGCAGAGTCTCTGTCAACACTCTCGCCGGCGCTGCACACCTTATTTATCAAGGTGAGGTTAAACCTGAACTTCTTGCAAATGGTATGGCGATGTCATATCGATTTGATGGAACTAATACGAAAGTACTGATTTATTCGCTGGAGAAGGGCGGATCATTTATTGGTGAATTCCTGCAGTCGAACGGTGATCTGATTTCGATTGAGATGGCAACTTATGAAGGTGCACCAATTGTGGCCAAGCATGTTCCGAAGTCTTATGACCTTTCACAGAACTATCCAAACCCATTTAATCCGACCACTACGATTGAGTTTGCAATGCCTGATGCAGGTGTTTGGAAACTGGCTATTTATAATCTCAATGGTCAACGAGTCGCAGAATTTAATGGAGTTGCCGAAGTTGGAATGGTTAGCCAGGTCTGGGATGCCTCCCAGCAGGCATCAGGAATCTATTTCTACCAGATTGAGGCAGGAACATTTAAAGCTTCAAGAAAAATGATTCTTCTTAAGTAGTAAATTCTATCGTATCTACTGGCTAAAGCCGTCTTCGGGGATGCTCACCCGCAGACGGCTTTTCTTTTTATCTGCTATTTTGGTCCAATATCTGAACAGATTCCTGCATCAATCAGTCTGAATTTTAAGCCTTCTAAGGACAATAGCTACCCTAGCCGACATTATAAGGAAGAAACAGAATGCTATTTATTTCAGGAGATCGCTATGTCAATAATGTTAGAAATTCTTGAATGGGTTGATCCATCAGGCGAAGAGATGATATTCCGTCTCCCTCAAGAGGGATCGGCAGACTTCAAATTGGGTGCACAATTAATTGTACGTGACAGCCAAATGGCAATATTCTTCAAGGATGGACACGCAGCTGATTCTTTCTCTACAGGCCGACATACTCTCTCGACTTTGAACGTGCCAATTTTAACACGCCTGCTTGCTTTTCCTTTTGGTTTTAATTCTCCATTTAGAGCAGAAGTTTATTTTGTTAATCTAAAAGTGTTTACATCTCTCAAATGGGGAACAAGGAATCCGGTTACATTCAAAGACAGCAAACTCGGAATGATCCGTCTTCGTGGGCATGGCGCATTTACTATCAGAATTATCAACCCGACCCTTTTCTTAAACTCGATAGTTGGACGTCAGTCAAAATATACGACAGGAGAGATTCAGGAATATCTTCGTGATGTTATCGTAGCTCGCCTGAATGATATGCTTGGTGAAAACCTTGAGTCAATACTCGACCTGCCATCAATCTACACCGAACTTGCAGAGAAATTCAAAACGATAGTTCATAATGAATTTGAAAAATATGGCCTTGAGTTGGTTGATTTCTTTATCTCCTCAATCACACCTCCCGAAGAAGTTAACAAAATGATCGACAAACGATCCGGTCTTGAAGCGGTCGGTGATCTTGACAAGTTCCTGAAATTTGAAATGGCTCAGGGTTTGGGTGGTTCAAGCGGGGGAGCCGCAGGTGCCGGGATGGGTATGACAGCAGGTGCTGGAGTTGGACTAATGGTCCCCGGAATGTTGTCAAAAATATTCTCGCCGGATCAAACAGAGCTGAAACGGGAAGCTGTTGCAACTGTTACATGTCCCAGCTGCCACACCGATACACCGGAACAATCACGTTTCTGTTGCAGATGTGGTAATTCTATGGTGACTCAAGACCTTTGTCCCAATTGTACACAGGAATTACCAACAGAAGCAAATTTCTGTTTCTCATGTGGCTATAAACTTGACGAAGTTTCTACTTGTCCGCATTGTTCGGCTGAGATGATTGCCGGATCAAAGTTCTGCGGAGAATGTGGTAAACCATCTAAGGATAATGACAAATAGTAATAACAACACAGGCTTTACAATTGGTGTCACCTGTCCCGGTTGTGGTGGGTCGTTGGAACTACAAGAAGACTTTCATATAATCCTCTGTAAGTTCTGCGACTCGGTCCTTAGATTAGTTCAACCAGATGCACCTGTTGCCTATCTTGCAAAGGGGAGAGTATCTCCGAGTGAGATAAGGTTTAACATTGATCGATATCTAAAGAAGAATAACCTCCCGCTTTCTTCCGGGAATTTACAGATCAAAAATCTGTATCAACCATACTGGAAAGTAGATGCTATCCTTATCAAAATACGTAACCGCATCGACAAGCGGATTGTCTTTACAACATCCGAAGAAGATGGGTCCGGTACTAAAGAGGTAAGGGAAAGCGAAACCTCGGTTTCTGCTTATCGAGCAACCGCTTTAGCCGGAACTGCTGTTAAAGGTATGCCAATAGCTATTGGTTTGAGAGCAGATTACATAAAAATGTTTCCGTTCTCAAAAGATATTGTTCAGGATAATTTTGACGTAATGCCAATCACGTTGTCAGCAGATTATGTCTTAGAAAATTCTTTCAAGAAATTTGCATCATACGGAGAAACTTCAGTCGATTCCGTAGGAGTAAACAGAACCGAATTACTACAACCAAAATTTTCGTTAATCTACTTCCCATTTCATCTGATCGAATCTTATGACGGTGGATATTCGAGATTTCTCCTTGATGGTGTAACCGGAGCTATATTGAATCATAATCATCCCAATGATCCAGTGACAGTTATTGACACTAAAGAGAATTCCGAAATTGATATGACTGACGATGATACCTCTATGAGGAATGAACCGGAAGTCGAAAGTGAACCAACACAATTCGGCAACATTGATGTTACTTTTCATCGTTGCACAAATTGCGGAGAAGACCTGCCATCGAGAGAATCGCAGTTATTCATTTGTAGAAATTGTCAAACAGTAGTTTTTCTCGAACAACCTTTAGTCCCTGTCGCTGATGTGAGAAGAACCACCATCGATAATAATATTACAGATTTACTCTTTCCTTTTTGGTCATTTAAAATCGATTGTGAAGAGCATAGTGGACGTAATGTTTTTGCCGGCCTGTTTGAATCGGATCGGGTTGTTATACCTGCCTTCAAAATGGTAAGCTTTGAAGCGATTTATCGGTTGTCATGTCGGATGTCAGGAATGGTGCCACGTTTGAATCTTGAAACGGTACATGATGTTGACAAGAAATATATTCCGGTTGATCTTGGACCGAACCGAGCCGATGGCTACGCATTGGCAATTATTTATCGTCATGTCCTGGCAAGAAATGAAAATATTGTCCTCGATGATGTCAATTTCAAACCACTTGAAGCTGAGTTGATCTTTGCCGCTTTTCATCCGGAAAGTTATTTCTTTGTAGATTCTGTAGTGGGTGCAGTGACATTTGAAAAAGTTAATTGTCCGGTATAAACCGTATATTTTTTCGTTGATTTAAGTAGAGTAATGTGATCCATGAAGAGTGATATTGATTTCCACCTTGACTTGATTTTTTTGATCGCTATATTATTAGCATGAAATTAACAAGGGTTTGCTTCCTAATCGCATTGGCAACAGTCATTACCTGGCCATTCTTATCGATCAGCTCAATTGATGCCCAAGATTCTACAAATTCTGATACAATTGAAATTGTACACGACAGCAACTGCGCACACAATAATCCTGATTCAATTAAAGCAGCAATAGCAGCGCAGGAAGAACGAGCATCAAATCCCCCAACAGTATTAGATTTCTTCAATACAGGCAAATACTACGCATTTGCGTTAGCCATGCTTGGTGGTTTGATTCTACTATTATTGCGTAAAGTCAACTTCATCATACGTCTCGCCTCTTTGTTGATCCTGTTTGCTCTCTTTGGGCTTGATTATTTCTTCCCTCTGCACCCCTCGCCAATGTGCGGTATGACTAAACTATTCATGTTTCGTCTGACCCAGGGTCAGTTTTTTGCAGCATTTTTGGCGATGTTCTTTGCTATGATGATTCCAAGCCTCATTGGTCGCAAGCTTTTCTGCGGATGGGTCTGTCCTTTGGGTGTCCTTCAGGAATTAACGAACAAAATCCCGTTCAAATTTAAACGTAAGAAATTTAACTTCGCAGCTTTCAATTCTGTTCGAATGTCTCTTCTGGTTATGTTTGTGCTGACAATGTTTGCAGTACGAAACCAAATTATTGATTTAGCCACTAAGTTTAGCCTTGACGGCACTACCGGTGTGTGGGCTGCTTCTTCTGCTTTTTCTATTTACGATCCTCTCAATTTCTTTGAGCTACTGCATTGGAGCATTGATACAACATTTTTGATTATGATGCCGATTCTTTTGCTTGTCAGTTTGGTTTATTATAGACCGTTTTGCTATAGCATTTGCCCGATTGGAGCAGTTACATGGCTACTTGAGCAAATCGCTCCAGGCCGAATTAGGGTCGATCACTCAAAATGCAACAGTTGTGGAATCTGTGTTGATAAGTCCCCATGTCCAACTATAGCTGTGCTTATTGACAGCTCCCGCAAAATTGCACCAGACTGCACTTCCTGTGGCGAATGTCTTGCTACCTGCCCCACGGACGCAATTCGGTTTAGTTTCAAAGCATAGATATCTGTTCACATTCAATATTTTTGATTGCCCATGGGATTTCTTAGATCTTTAGGGCTTTTTTTTGTTTGAGAAAGCTATCTGTCACCCCTTATCTTCAGATAAATTTAGTTCAATTTAAGAAAGTAAAATTATGACAGGAAAACATGGAAATCTGATTTTGTATGGAATGGTAGCTGGTACAATTTTGGGAGTACTTGGCGGATACTTTGTCGGTGATCTTTTTATCAGCACCAAAGTAATTGGAACGATGTTCCTAAACGCACTCAAGATGGTTATCGTACCGCTTATAGTAGCATCAATGATCGTAGGTGTAACATCTTTGGGAGATGTTGGCAAACTTGGCTGGACTACTCTTAAGACTCTGACATATTATTTAGTAACTACAGGTTGCTCAGTTATTGTTGGTCTTGTGATGGTTAACCTTCTTACACCCGGATCGGGAGGTTCTCCATTGGGAGCTTATATCCCTGAGATGGTTGAAGCGAGTCGTGGGAATTCGTTGCTTGATGTTCTGGTTGGATTGATCCCAAGTAACATTTTCAAAGCTGCCGCCGAGGGACAAATCCTTCCTCTTATTGTTTTTTCACTACTATTTGGAGGTGTGCTTTCATCGATTGGTGAAAAAGGGAAACCGGTTATTGCGTTTTTCGTAGGCATAAACGCCGCTATAATGAAGTTAGTGATGATTATTATCTACTTCGCCCCACTTGGAGTTATGGCTCTAATTGGTTCTATCGTTGCAGAAAATAGAGATACATTGGGGCAGCTCGTAAGTAATATCGGACTGTATTCACTTACTGTCATCCTGGCATTGCTTGTGCATGCAGTTATAACCTTACCGCTAATTCTAAAATTCTTCACCGGACGCAGCCCTCTCAAATATTTCTACAACATGGGAGAAGCATTAGCCACAGCTTTTACTACTGCTTCATCATCGGCAACCCTGCCAGTAACAATGGAACTGGTAGAAAAGAAAAACGAAGTCGATTCGAGAGCAACGTCGTTTGTTCTACCTCTCGGAGCTACTATCAATATGGATGGTACAGCATTATACGAAGCGGTAGCCGCACTTTTTATTGCCCAGATTTATGATGTCGATCTTACTATGACCCAGCAGATTGTCATCTTCCTGACAGCCACACTTGCCTCAATTGGTGCCGCAGGAATTCCACACGCCGGGACTGTTATGATGGTCTTTGTACTAACCGCCGTTAATCTGCCTTTGGAGGGTATAGGTCTGATCTGGGCGGTTGACTGGTTCCTTGACAGATGTCGTACTACTGTGAATGTATGGGGTGATTCGATAGGTGCAGCAGTTATCTCGGAGACAAAAGAATTCAAAGAATCTTCAGTAACAACCTAAAACAGCCTCCAGTAAAAACCCGTTTAATAAAAAAAGGCGATCCCATTTGGGATCGCCTTTCTATTATTACATCAAGTAATTAAACCTGATATTTCCATCATATTAACAAGGAGCAGGTGGAAGGT
>JAUVAR010000028.1 GCA_030591625.1 Candidatus Zixiibacteriota bacterium | reverse complement strand
TGTTTACATTATTATTGTAGCAATACTCTGCCAGCTCAATCGCCATATCAAAATTCTCAGGATTATCCTTAAGGCTGTTTTTGAGTGCCAACAGGCGAGTGTCATTTGATTCCGGCTGAATATTTTTGTTCTTCGTTGACATTACATAGCCCCTATCTTGACTTCCATGTTTGCAATTTCATAGAGGAATTTCATAATCTCTTGGTTCTTTTCCCTAAGGTCATATCTCTTAGTTATTAGCTCTCTGTTCTTAACGGCCAACTCTGACTTGTTTGATTGTTCCAATCTTTTCAAAAGATCTAGACATGAGTCCGGCTCGGAAAAAATAAACTGATCTGAATATAATTCTGTTGAACCGTACCAATCGTGTATGAGTGGCATCAATCCTGAGGCCATACCTTCTGCAATTGAGTAATGGAATGACTCAAACAAAGATGTTGAGATTACATAATCTTTGTCCTTCATCCATCGGGGGATATCATCAACCCAATTATCAAAACTGATTGGCAAAGGGTTCTTCTTTAGAAAGTGACTAAAATATAGTGTTATTCTTGGGTCCTGATGAGTACCTGCAACATGAAAACTATATTCAGGATCGTAATCATGAATTTTCTTGAAACAGTAAAGAAGCAACGATGGGTTCTTCTTGTAATTGATATACCCAACAGAGGCTATCTTTTTACCATACGATTTATCTGGATTCGGTTCGAATCGATTTAGATCAACGCCATTGTGAATTACAATATTGTGAGTCAGGTTTTTAACCTGTGCCTCCACCAATTCACGAACTGATTCATTTACAAATATAAGACCATCGACTTTGGACCAGTCAACACGCTTTGGCATATCGGTAAATGCTTCATAACTATGCAAACGACATATAATCTTACAGTTCTTTTCTAAAGTTGTAGCAGCAATTAAAAGATCATCGCACCATTCAAACCAGGCAATATCTGCCCATGCGAGCATTTCTTTCATATCGTCAATAGTGCTACCTTCAAAGTAACGAATTTCTGCAGTTTCGCTGAGTTGATCAGTTATTGGAGTAATAAATGTCCTTTGATTAGCAAAGACAGCCAAACGACCTACCTTAGGATTCGTTGAGAAAATATTTGAAGAAGAGTCAGATGGCACATCAGTTTTAGATGAATCAACAACCTCTTTCCAGCGATTTATCTCTACTTTCGAAAGACCCGAAAGCCTTGAATCACTTTGATGCAAATTCAGAAAAATCATTGCACGATCATTTTGATGCGTTTCGCAAAAGTATTCCATAGCGTTGTTTCGACTGATTGAATTGTTGGGATCAATCCGAAGAGCGCGCCTAAAATTAGCTTCCGCTCTGGTTGTTCTTTTAAGATCAAGCCAGAGCACTGCAATATCATTCCTGAGTCCTGCATCATCAGGATATAGATTCGCGAGAACTCGCAAATGACTTAACGCATCCTGCTTATTCCCTGATGCAGATGCCAAAATAGCAAGATTATACGCTGCGTCATAATCGTTAGGATTTAATCTTAGAACATTTTCAAAATGAGATATCGCTTGTTCAGCTCTATCCATTTTGATAGCCACCAATCCAGCCATCGCCTCAGATTCCACCGATGAACCGATCGTTTTGATAAATTCGGCCAGCGCTTTATAAGCCGCTTCAAATTCTTCTCTTTCGACCAGTACATTGATATCTGTCCAGCGTTCTGATGCCAAATTGTTGTTGGCAGTTGAAATATTCTCTTGGGGACAATCCTTAATTCGTAACATCGAAATTCCTATGGACATGCAGCATTTTCATAACTGCGTTTAACCGCATCCTGCGGTAACATTTATATTAGGCGGGAACGAGTTCTTCTCTTTGCGAAGTTTTACGTTCCTTACTGAGAGCTGCATTGTTATCAAGTGCGCGCATCACAGAATGTTTGACCTTATAATTTGAGTTAACCAACACAAGCTGTTTAGCTTTACTATTTTCAGTATTAATGAGCACCGGTCCCTTTAGATTAACAGACATATCTTCTGCTTTTTCTGGGACAGTAACGATGACATAAGTTTCTACTGCGCTTGTGTTTTCAACCTTAAGTTCTGCAATTTCAGCAGGATTTATTTCGATCCGGTAATCCGGAAAGAGAGCAACCGGCGAAACAACCAGAAATGCGATTTGAGAGTCTTCAGTTGACTGTAACCACAAAAATGGTTTAAGTTCATCGATTTCAACAAGACAGAATTCATTCAGTGATTCGAATCCAAGAACAGGTCGCTCCATCCTAATGAGCTTGTTCTTTGGTACATCGATTTCACCAAATCGAGCGGTTTTGATTTTCATAAATTAGTCCTTCAATGGTTCCTTATATTATCTCAAGAAATCAAGCAGAGTCGGCTGGATAATTTTAGCCGCCGACATAAGAGCTGCCTGATAGTTATTTTCAAATGTTGCCAGACTTGTCACAAGTTCTGTTAGGTCTGCATCTTCTTCTTCTGAGAGTAAGCGAGTTAGATTCACATTTGCGTCAAGATGACGCCTATCTGTAAAATCGAGACTTACAGCTCGTCCACCAACTGCCGCTCTGAAATTCAGAACATGCTGAAGTGAGTTTTCCATTTCACCGACTAACAGCTCAGACCCAAGCCGGTCATCTTTTTGAAGAGCGTTTCTGAGGGCAATAAAACCACCAATAACATCTGATGATCCAAACAGCCCGATCTCTTTGGCCGTATTTCCCAGTACGCCTTCGCCAATCACAAAGCTCTTTGAAGTATCATTATTTACAATTTGTAATCCGGTACCATTGCTGTTTACAGAAGCAATCAGATCCAGCCCTGAACTGTTTATGTTATCGATCAAATCCTGCATCGTAACAATGGCAGGGTTGCTAAGATCAACTGTATGACTAACCATTCCCTGATGAAGAACTATCTCTCCGTTGGAAAACCCGAGGCCATTTTTTAAATCAGAAAGAAGTGATGCGGCTGTAAGAATTGGATCTAAGTCGTCACCAATTTTTATGCTATTGAATGTTCCAAAAATGCCCAGGTCTGCAGCAGCTGTACCTGAACCTTCAGCTACCTCAAAATGTGTTGCTGGTTTTAAGTCTGTTCCATTTAACACACCAGGTACGCCACCAAAAATCCCAAGTTGTACTGCTGTCTGAGTGCTAATGTCCATTTCCTGAATTTCAATACCAAGAGGTACACCATTTGTATCGGTAATATCAAATCCGGTGTCGCTCGCATTGATAGTCATGTTGACATTACTATATCCCAATCCACCCAGTACTGTATTCAACTGCGTGTTGAACTTTGACATGATATCTGCAACAGTTTGTGAACCGCTTAAATCGATTACAACATCAACATCTGTACCATTAGTAACCCTTATCTTACCAGTCGATAGATCAACACCATTCCCACTATTCAAATTGGCAACCAGAGCGGTTGGAGAAATGATTCCATCCTCGGTTGATTCAAGAACGATATTGTTACCTTCATCACCAAGTCGAGCAGTTAGATTTGTATAACCGTCTGCAGCGAGCTGAGTGTTGATAGCATTAATCGCATCATCTACAGTCGTAAGTCCGGTCAGATCAACTGTTGAAACAGGACGACCATTGTTGTTAATATCTGTTATAGTGAATGTTCCAAGGTCTGTGCCATCCGAGTTATGCAGATCAGCTAACAGTGTCGTGCCTACCACTCCATTGTTAAGATCAGCATCTTCCCCAAGCGTCTTTAGCTGTTCCATGAAAACAGAGTTGCCATCAAAATTTACAGCCATCAATTGACCGGTACCAATTTCAAACTGGATTGCTCCGTTATCTCCTTTATAAACAACACCATTGCCTGCTTGCTGGAATGGATTGACTTTTGTCTTATATCCACCAAAGATTCGACTACCGTTGATTTCTTTGTTGGCCAGAAACAGGATTTGATCAATCTTAGACTGGATATCTCGAGATGTGTTTTCACGGATTGATGCATCTTTATCATCGTTAGCCATACTTTGAGCAAGTTCTTTGGCTCCGTTAATAAAATCAGTCATATCAGACAAGACATAATCATACGTTCCTGTCCAACTCTGCCCCTGAGATATATTTCTCCGAAACTGATCAATTTTGGACAATTCTGTACGATAATTCAGATCACGTAATGTTCCGAGCGGATCATCCGACGGACGATTTATTCTTCGCCCAGTCGACATCTGCTCTTGTAAATCTGAATACCGCTGGATAGCTCGTTGCATATTGAAAACGACCTGTCCGGACATCATACTTGTGGTAATCCGCATTGGGTTTTACCTCATCAAACTCAATTGTTTATTCATCATTTTCAGGCGGTGAAGGCTTTCTGTGCCCTTTCTTTCCACCCGACTTTTCTTTGTAATCAAGAACTTTCGAACTATCGGTACTCTGATCTCTCGACAATTTACCTTTGATCATCTTGACCACACCCATCAGATCTCCCTTGATTCCCTTGGCGGCTTGTCTGTTTTCCGCCTGGATCTTTACGTAGATCTCTTCCCGATGTACAACTACTGTGGTTGGCGCGTCTATACCGAGTCGCACTTGGCGACCCCTAACACCGAGAATCGATACTTTGATATCATCCCCGATCGTAATAGACTCGCCCAACTTCCTTGTTAGAATAAGCAAGTCACCCTCCGTGGTGTTTTGCTAAGCTCTTAAAGAGCCGCTATGTGTTTATCTGCCTACCCGACCCATACCATGTATGACCGTGTCTAAGGCTTCATCCATTGTTGTTATCACTCTTGCTGCGGCATTGTAGGCGTGCTGAAATTTGACCAAATTGGCCATTTCTTCATCAAGCGACACCCCTTCCACCGACAGTCTTGTATTTTCTGTTTGTTGCACTAAGAGTTCATAGTTTGCTGTAAATGACCGGGCTTCTTTTGTATCCACTCCAACCAGGCCGATCATACTATGATAAAAATCTTCAATTGTCATCGAACTGCCCGACATAACCTCTTGATGTCTTAGATCATTCATTTGCAGGGCAATAAGATTATCACCATCTGGTGATAGCGATGCAGATATCATGTCAATATTTGATTCTATTTCCAGATTAATGCGCATATTTGCAGCATCAGTAAAATTTGGATCAAAGAAATCTACACCTGTAGTCTGGGTACCATTGCCATAGCCACTACGATGAATTCTATTAACCTCTTCAACAATTGTCTTGGCCATCAGATCAAGTTTGTTGATATAGTCAGGGATTGTTTTATCCCTGGATTCGATAAGTCCACCTAATTGCCCGGATAGATTCTTTAATTCTACTTTTGTCCCTTCCCAAACGAGCGCACTGGTAGATATTCCTTTTTTAACAGTTGAATGAGTACCAATCTTGAATGAATCAGGACCATCCACAAGAGCCATTGCACCCATAGAGACAGTAGCGGTTCCATTATCATTTTCCCTTACGCGAACATCAATCATGGTTGACATGGAATCAATAAGCCTGTCACGTTCATCACGTAAATCATTTGATCTGGTGCCGCCAAGTTCACTCGATGATATCTGCTTGTTCAAATTAGCAATTTCTGAAGTCAGACGATTTATCTCAGACGTCATCGCATTCAGGTCTTTATCTACAGATTCGCGCAAAGAGGTCAAGTTTCGGTGAAGTTGCTTTACTCCACTTATGAGTTTCTTTGATTCAGCTAATACCGCCATTCGACTTGATCCAGCAGTTCCTTCTTCTGCTGTAGAAAGTGAAGACCATGAATCATAGAAATTATTCAGTAAAGCATTGAGCGATTCAGATTGTGGTTCATTGAAAATTGCTTCGACCTGAACCATCGCCCGTTCTTTGTACGACCATTGTCCGTACTGTTTATTTGCTTCACGAAACTGACTGCGCAAGAAGATATCACGTATATGCCGAATATCAGTAACCTGTATTCCGGTACCAATCGAACCAAAAGTTAAATCTTCTGGGTTAGTCGCTGAAATTCTAACACGCTGTCGAGTGTAACCAGGAGTGTTTACATTGGCAATATTATGGCCAATAGTTTGAAGCGTTACTTGATGAGAGAGAAGGGCACGCTTTCCTGCTTCCAATCCTTGCATTAAACCAGGCATCAGGCTCTCCTATCAATAGCTATTGCCGACATTTTTCCTACAGATTTCCCATTGCAGTCATATATATGTTCGGGTGCATTTATTTTCGCCAGCATCGTTACCATCTGCGATATCGAATCGCGCGACTGATTAAGAAGCATCACATTACTGTTGCGTGCTTCAGTTATGCGGGCATTTACTTCCAGGATTAGTTCGCGCAGGCGACTGAGTTGGATAGCTTGAGATTGGTCAGCAAATTCAAGAATACGGGCAACGGTAACATCACCGTCAATTTGGTTAATAACTGTGATTGACTCAATCAGCTCCAATCGTTCATCGTTAAGATGCTGACTTTCAGAAATCTTTTGGCGCTGTGTTTCTGTGTTTCGCTTGAGTCCGTCGATATCATTCTTGACCAGCATTTTCTTTTGGTCTTCAAGCAATTCGAGAAAAGACTCGAATAAAGCTGCCTCGCGCGATATCACATTTATAAGTTTGTTAATCATATCCAATACTCTATTTCAAACATCCTGTATCTATTTTGTCGGCGGGTTCCATCAACTACTTTAGCCCTTTTCCAGAATGCTGTGTGCTGTGTGCAGTCATATACTGCTCCACTCGCTTCACATAATCCTGTGTTTCTTTAAAAGGCGGTATTCCACCATATTTTTCAACATTTCCCGGTCCTGCATTGTATGCAGCCAGCCCGAGCTTCAGATCACCAAAACGGTCTATCATACGGCTTAAATACTTGCTACCACCGCGAATATTTGATCTTGGGTCAAGACTGTTATCTACCCCAACCTCACGAGCGGTCGAATCAAGCAACTGCATTAACCCCTTAGCCCCTGCTGGAGAGACGGCATCCGCCACTCCGTTTGATTCAGCTCTGATAACTGAGGTGATAAGGGCTGAATCAAGCCCACTTTCAGCAGCTGCTTCGTTGATGTAACGACCGTATTTTGAAATAATCGGGTCTGTTCTAACGATGTCAGCAGTCCGATTTATGCGGAAGGTCTGTTTGTCATCCCGTTCAATAAATTTGTTCTTAGTTTGCTGAATCTTCACTCCTTCATCCTGTAGCTTTAGAGGAGCTTTTTCTGGAACGGTAAGAGGAATCATCCCCTGTCTGCCTTGTGGTATGCCACGGGCATCAATAACTTTTTCGAGTGATTTATAAAGGATATCTGAAATAGAGCGCCCATTAACTGTCGTTATTTTTTTGGCAATCTCTGAATCAAACATATCCTGGAACATATCTTTGCCCATACCTTTTGAACCGGAACCATCTGTAACTTCCTGCTCAGGAACTGTCTCACGCATAGTTTTGAGCATATAGTACATAAAGTATGATTCAAACTCTTTGGTCGCTGCCTTGAGCTTCGCTTTCTCAGCGTTGGGTGTATCTGCACGTAGATTTCTAATTTGATCTATGTCAGTTTTTGGCAACAGTGGAGTTGATAAAGGTACAGACATTGACATTATAAAATCACCAATTCTGCCCTAAGTGCGCCAGCTTGTTTGAGTGCCTGAAAAATTGCAATTATATCACGAGGGGTTGCACCTATACGGTTAAGAGCTGCGGCCACCTGTTTCAAATAAACAGATTCCTTAAGATGTACCACTCTGGCCGGCTGTTGATCGACATTGATGGTTGATTGTTGGGTTACAATCGTTTCACCATCTGAGAACGGTGCAGGCTGTGAGATTATCGGTTCAGAACTTATGCTAACTGTAATAGTACCATGAGCAATTGCAACCGGAGCTATGGTCACATGGGCCCCCGCTACAATCGTGCCTGTCTTTTCATTTATAACAACACGAGCCGGAGCATCAGGTACAACTCTCATGTGACCAATATCTGCAATAAACTTAGAACGCAGAATTGGATTCATGAGTGAGTCAGGTACAACTATTTTTACTGAGCCACCATCGACCGGATATGCTGTCAAACCATACTTGATATTTATAACCTGAGCCACCCGGTGAATAGTTGTCTGATCCGGGCTAAATAGTGACAGGAATATTTCACGATCTGAGCCAGGAATCGGCGCCAGCGGATTTGTTACTTTACCACCACTTGGAACTCGTCCCACGAGAGTGTAGTTATTGACAATCTTGTTGGCATCATCAACCGTAACATTGAAACCACCAATTGACACAGCACCCTGAGCGATTGCATGCACTACTCCATCCGGTCCGGACAGAGGTGTTAACAGAAGTGTTCCACCCTGCAACGACGCGGCATCACCTATTGATGAAACTGTAACATCGAAGTAGGTACCATTGGTACGCTGTGATGACAATCGTGCTGTTACTATCACACCCGCTACGTTTTTAACTTTTAACCTTCTCGGATCGATAGTGACTCCAAGCCGTTCCATCATACTCGTCATAGATTGGGTTGTGAATTGTGCCCCACCACCATCGCCTGTACCATCAAGACCGATTACTAATCCATAACCAAGAAGGTCTGTTTCTAGATTGTCCTGAAAGGCGCATATATCTTTTATTCTTACTTTTGAGGCATCGATATCCGCAGGGATTATTAAGCATGCAATCATTATTGCAAAATTCAGCCCGATTGGGATAATAAGATTTGTCAGGAGTTTTGCTAACATAGTTTCCTCCTAAAATATCCAATTGACAATACGTGAAAGAATTCCTGGACGACTGGACGTATTTGATGGTCCCGTGCCGGTATATGTCACCTGTGCATCAGCAATCAGATAAGACTGAACGGAATTATCCGCAGCGATATCTTTCTGTCTAACTACACCGTTTAGATTCAAAGTTTCTTTGTCACCGGAAATCCCAAGTACACGAGAGCCTTCAACAACAAGATCACCATTGGGACGAACTTCAATGACGGTCACCGACATTTTACCGCGCAGAGATCCATTACGGATATTCTCACCTTTACCCTCAAAGGTACTTTGTGTTTTGGAGTCAAAATCAAATAATGGGATATGACCAAGCGGTCCACCAATTCCTGGTCCACCACTAATATCACTTGAGGTTGATTTTTTATTTTTTGATTCAACCTGCGATGTGGCGCGACTCTGTTCGGAGATAATCACCGTAAGAATATCACCAACGTTACGTGCTTTGATATCAGAGAAGAGCGATTGTCCGCTTCCAAAATCCTGACCTCGCACTTTCAATCCGAACGGCAACAGTAAAAGTATGCCGAGTATAATAAGTATTCTTTTCATAACTGGTTCTCTTCTGGTTCGATTCCTATTCGTTTCAGATTTCAACCAAAACTGATCTTGAGTCGATTACTCTTGCCGAGATAATTTTCCCTGAAGATTTACTTTTGATTTTAATGAGTTTACCGGCAAACCCGTCGTGCATGGCACGTCCGAGTGCTGTAATTTTACAGTAGCCGTCATCAAATATGATGGAGACTTCCCCCCCGACATCAATGTCAGGCACCTGCTCTATCGATCTAAGCATAATGATGACCCCTTTTCTCAGATTCCGTTTAGATCTGTTCCCCCTTATTTCTTCGAACGATATAACCGGCCGCTCCCGCAGGGAAGTTACTTCCATACGTTTTAGTTCAAAATCCAAAGGCGTTAGCGCTAAATGTCTTTTGATCTTATCTTTTGTCACCAGGACATCTGCGAATTTTGCTACCCGCAGTCTTACCTGACCTCTATCAATTACCCGACCATTAGCTTCCAACTCAACTAAGAGTGTAACCAATCCTATAGGTTCTCTTTGGGTTAGAGCTCTGACTTTGAGACTATTATCTCCAAGAATTTTTGTCCGCATGCTGTTGGCACGAAAGTCAATTTCATGTGTCGAAGTATCGAGATTATATTGCTCAATAAATTTTGCAATAATCAAGTCATCAACGGAGACTGTATCAGCCTTAACACTGAGACAAAGACAAAACAAAATTGCAGAAATTGTATATAAACTACGCATTAACTTACCTCTTCAAGTTATTCACTACCGCCGACATATCATCGGCCGTTTGAATCGCTTTGGAATTCATTTCGTATGCTCTTTGTGCGACGATCATGTTAACCATCTCATCAACAACGTTTACATTTGAGCCTTCCAATGCACCCTGTGTGACCTGACCGATTCCACTAAGACCGGGTTGATCAGTAATGGGATCACCCGAAGCCGACGTAGATACAAGCAGGTTTCGTCCTATAGCAGAAAGACCGGCAGGGTTCATAAACCGAGCCAATTCAAACTGACCAATTTGTGTAGGTGAGTCCTGACCGAAAAGGAGTACCTCAATCGTGCCATCATTACCGATTGCAACCGATGTAGCATCATCCGGTATTGATAACTCCGGTATCATGAAATATCCATCCGATGTCACTACCCTTCCATCCGAAGAGAGTTTGAACGAACCATCACGTGTATAGGCAGTACCACCGTCAGGTCTTCTGACCTGGAAGAACCCATCTCCTTCGATAGCAATATCTAAAGGAGCACCTGTCTGCTGCAGATCACCCGACGTAAATTGACGAACAGTTGCCGATGGACGAGTACCATATCCGACCGCAAGGTCAGAAGGTGTTTGTGCACCTGCTGCGGTAGCTGTACCGGCTCGGCGGTAATTCTGGTAAAGCACATCCTGGAATTCAATTTTACTTTTTTTGAATCCGGTTGTGTTTACGTTGGCCAGGTTGTTGGCGATATTGTCAACATTCATTTGTTGAGCTGCCATACCACTGGCTGCGGTTCGCATTGCTTTAATCATAATTCTATCCCTGAATTAAATTTCATTTTCTATTAACTCTTCCCGGCTACCTTGTTAAATAGGTGATCAAGACTATTATCCTGCTGTTGCATCGCTTTGGCGTTGGATTCGTATGTGCGGAAAGAAATCATCATGTCAACCATTTCTCGGATGACATCTACATTCGAAGTTTCAAGATATCCCTGCCTGATTGTAGCACTAATAGCGGGAAGGAGCTCTTCACCGTCGGGAACTTTGTAAAGGGAGCCGCCAAGACGTACCAGGTTATTTGTGTCAGCTACAGAAGCCGGAACAATTCTGTCGGTAATTAAGCCGTTTACTTCAACGTCACCGTTGAATGAAACGGACAAATCACCAGAACCAACTTCAATCGGTCCACCCTCGCCCATTACTCGGTAACCACCGGCAAACGAAAGAAAACCTTCAGAATCGACCTGAAATGCACCAGATCTTGAGAGGACTAACTCTCCCGTTGATGATTCAAGCTGGAAAAACCCATCACCTTCAATCGCCAGATCGAGTGGGTTATCAGTTTTGTCAAATACACCCGGCTGAAAATCTATAAAAATCTGATCCATCATTGGCTTTGCCCAATCGGTGGATGTCGTCGCTTGTTTTGAAGCCGCTCGTGACAATTCCTCAGTAAATACACGGTCTTTTTTGAAACCGCTGGTTGCTGCGTTAGCCACGTTATTAGCCGTTACTTCCTGTTTCTTCATTTGCGGAATCATGGCCGAAGCGGATGTATAAATACCTTTAATCATAGAATCCTCCGCCCTGAGTAAAGCAGGAGGCGTGCCAAACTCCACACGCTCTTATAAGACTATGTGTATAAAGCGCTTACGGCAGGACTCGCACAGCTTCGGTAGTGTCTGTAATATTATTTTGGAATAGTTTTCTATTTCGAGAAAGAATCTTTTTCCTGATTTGCTCAGGAAACTTTGTCTGGAATAGGAAGGTATTTAGCTCTGGTCTGGTCAATCAGTTTGTCCATTTCGGCATGAAAACGATATTCAGCACATTGAACTCCATTTGATCTCATATAAAGAGCGCAATCGACCCTAAACCCATGGCATTTAAGCTCATCGGCTAAATAACAGGCCTTCAGGTAGGCACATCTTGACTTAACTTTTTCATTCTTTTTTATGCTCATGATTACGTAGATCGGCAACTGGAATTAATACTTCAGTCGATTTGACTCAGTTGGATAGTATAAGAATTTGATTGCATAATAAAAAAGTGAAAAGGCTTCAGTCATTTGACCTGAGGACCAGAAAAAGCTATAATTCGACAGCGCAAAATCATACCTCTCAATCAGTTGTCTGCCTGTGCAATTTTGGAACATCGAAACTGATACAAATTTCAGATTAAGCATAGATTTTGCTGAAACATGGAATAGAAAACATCAATTGGAAGTATAAACGGATATGAAATTACTAATAATATTAATTATGACGACACTTATGGTCGTTCCTTCTATCTTCGGACAAATTGACCCCAACATGCCGGATACTGTCTATATCGATTCGATGCTTGTTTTCAAGTCGGTGGGTCATGGTGTAATACCAATCAATCTGGCCAACGACGAAGAACTTTCTGGTGTCTCTCTTGCCCTAACCTATAGTTCAACAAATGTCATGCTTGATTCATTCTCATTTGTAGGAGGCCGCCTCGAAACTGTAGCTTTTAAAGGAACAAAGATTGATCCTTCTAACTCTACAATGAATGCATTTGCGTTTGGTCAAACAGAGCTAATTCAACCCGGCAATGGACCGATCGGATTTCTATATTTCTCATGGGATCAGTCAGTACCATTTCAAACTGTAATTGTCGATTCCACCACCTTCTTTGCAGGCCAAATAGTATATACGACTTCCCTGTCAGACCAGGAATTTGTTGAATTCATCCCCCAGTTCAGACCTGGTAAATTAGTTTTAGACCCCGAGCCACCTGAGCTTGATTCTATCTGGATTTTGCCTGCCTTAGCCAATACAGGTGAAACATTTCCGCTTGAGATAGCAATGTTTAACGAAGATGATGTCCGTGAATTTGCCTTTGCGTTGGATTATGATAGTGAGTTACTAAAATATGATTCTATTAGCTTAAATGGAACGAGAGTTGTCCCACCTACAACCAACAGTCCCTTAGTTCAAAACCAAAACAGCTCACATCAACTGCTCATGCGATTGAATTTCAACGAAATCGACCCACTTCTGGCCGGTACTGGAACGATTGCATCTCTTTGGTTTACTCCCAATCAATCACTTGGTGACACAATATTGATTATGGATACGACATCGTTTGCCGGCGTTGTCTCGACTACAATCACCCGCCCTCTTTCTTCGGGAGGTACAACTTTTACACCGTTCTTCAATTATGGCACTGTTCAGATACAAACTGTTACCGGCATAAATGAACCGGGTGAAGATCATGCTCTCCCTGTAAATTTTGCTCTTGAGCAGAATTATCCAAATCCATTTAATCCAACTACGAAAATACAATTTTCATTGCCTGAGAGCGGTAAGATTAAGATTGAAGTTTTCAATATGGTTGGACGTAAAGTACGAACTCTTGCGAACAAACAATTTGATGCCGGTGTGCATGAAGTTATTTTTGATGGACGTAGTGAACGTGGCAAGCCTCTCGCCTCTGGAGTATATCTTTATCGTCTCACCACTAAAGGAATTGTGGAAAGCAAGAAGATGATAATGTTAAAATAGAATTTGCTGAAGGTTAGCAAAAAAAGGGTGCTGATTTAGAAACTGCTGCTATTGCGACGGCAGATATTTGATGCAATTTCATCCATCTCTTTATTCTCGATCAGTTTCATTTCTTCAAAGTATTTATCTTTGAGCTTTTCTTTATGCTTTTCATAAATCTTACGATCTTTGGCAGCTTCGACCAAACGCTCACGCGATTTGTCTGCTTCTGATTCAAGACCGCGTAATATTTCTCGTCCGGCAATACTTGATTTTTTTAGATGTGTCAGGAAACGTGAACATACCAGTAAGTCAGCAACAGAAATATGCCCTGACATACGTAGTCTTTGGTCATCAACTGTGGCGCTTCTATTATTCAAGATTATTTCTAATTCCCGTTTTTGATCGACAACTTTTTCAAGAGCAAGAGCTAACTCTTTCTGCTTCTCTTTTTCTTTGTATTCTCTGACTTTAAGAAGCGGCTGCAACCGGTACTTGAACTTCTTCATCCGTGGCTCCACTCATACCGAGTATATTCCTTAAGTCCACCAATGATTCCTCATGATCACACAATTCGTTGATCGGTTGAGAGAAAAATTGATTCAGTGCATCCATCTTATCAATAGCCAGATCAATCTTGGGATTGGAACCCTTGGAATACGCCCCAATATTAATAAGATCTTCTGATTCGCGGTACGTTGCTATTAGCTCACGAACTCGCCCGGCTATCTCTATCTCTTCCTCTGATGATATATCTTTCATGAGACGACTGATTGAATCTAATATATCAACTGCCGGATACTGGTTCATTGCAGCAAGTCTTCGTGACAAAGCTACATGACCATCAAGGATTGAGCGCACTGCATCAGAGATCGGTTCGTTGAAATCATCACCCTCAACCAACACTGTATATAACCCTGTAATTGAACCTTTATCGGTTGAACCGGCACGTTCCAAAAGTTTTGGCAACATTGCAAAAACTGATGGAGTATAACCTCGTGTGGCAGGAGGTTCACCAACTGCAAGACCAACTTCACGTTGAGCCATTGCAATACGTGTAACCGAATCCATAAGGAGCATGACATCTT
>JAUVAR010000308.1 GCA_030591625.1 Candidatus Zixiibacteriota bacterium | reverse complement strand
TTGCAGAATTAGCCGGTGCCTCTGGTATTTCGGTACAGTTGCGACCGGACCGCAAATACATTCGTGACCGCGATCTTTTTATCCTTCGTGAAACAGTCGGTAGTCGTCTGATGATCGAATCTGCTCCGTCCGATGATAACATTGCAAAAATCCTTGAAGTAAAACCTTCGATTGTTTCCTTGGTCGCCGATCATACCGATCAGGATTCACCTGTCTCGGGAATCGATTTTGCGGGTGCACCTATCGATTATTCTGAATTGGTCATGCGATTGAAAGGGTCCAATATAACGGTCAATTTCTTTGTAGAACCGGAAGTTGATGCGATTCGTGGTGCCTCCAAGGCTGGAGCCGATGCTGTGACTATCAATTGTTCTGTATTCACCGATTCAAACGATGATGAAGAAGCACAGGAAGAACTTGATCGTATTGATGCAGCTGCACAATTTGCAGCAAAATCTAATCTTACAATAATGGCCGCTCGTGGCATAGATTACCGTAATGTTCGACCATTACATGAGCTTGGGATGTTTTCATATTTTATATCGGGTCATGCTATTGTTTCAAGAGCAGTTTTGACCGGAATGAAAGAAGCAGTCACCGAAATGGTCCGAATTATTGGAATTAACTCAGCATCTGAATGACAGTCAAATTTGACTGAGAGGGAGAACTGTTTGGGGGATATTCAAAAATTCACAATTCCGGATATTAGCGGAACAGGTCGTATAGACAAGCTACTTGCCGAGCTATCCGAGCTTGAATTGAGTCGAAGTCGCATTGTTAAACTTATCGAGGCCTCGCTTGTAAAGGTTGATGGAAAGATAGCTGACAAGAAGATGAAAGTTGGACCGGGGCAGGTTGTCGAAATTGAAATCCCTGCACCCGAGCCGATTGACATTGTTGGCGAAGATATCCCGTTAGATATAATTTTTGAAGATGAGCATATTCTTGTAGTCAATAAACCGGCGGGCATGGTTACTCATCCGGCTGCCGGAAATTGGAGTGGCACACTGGTGAACGGGTTGATCTATCATTTTGGTCAGCTACCTTCAACGTCGGGGGATGATCGCCCCGGGATAGTTCATCGTCTTGATAAAAACACTTCAGGATTATTAGCAGTCGCTCGAACCGATATTGCTCTTGTTGAGCTTCAAAAAGCGATAACCTCCCGTTCGATGAAACGGACATATCTCGGTTTGATCTGCGGGCATATGAAAGAGGAAAAGGGAAGCCTTAATTTTCCGATTGGGCGTTCGATCCGAGACAGAAAAAAAATGGCTGTGACCAATCATAATTCGAGGGATGCGATAACGGATTATCAATTACTTGAACGATACAGGACCTACGAACTACACGAAATAAATCTTCAAACCGGACGAACCCATCAGATTAGAGTACATTTCTCGCACATGAATCACCCGGTATTTGGCGATCCTGAGTATGGCGGAAGAACTACCTGGCACAAAGGTATCTTCGCACCAGAGAGAGACTTAGGGAAAAGAATGCTTGAATTATTGGACCGTCAGGCACTCCATGCTCAGAAGCTTGAATTTGACCATCCTGCTACCGGGGAGAGGCTCAAATTCGAGTCGGATATTCCAGATGATTATCAGGCTTTGCTCGATTTGGTTCGTGAAGAAGGCTCCTGATTATTTGGTCCTGTCATCCGTTTGCAGTTTGATAGTCATTACTAATAAGTAAGGTTGACTTAGACCGTCAATGCCGATAAATTGGCTCCATGTCAAATCAATCAGAAAAAACAAAACTCGACTACGCCTCCGCCGGGGTTGATATCAAGGCCGGAGAAGATGCGGTCGAAAAGATAAAAGAGCTCGCAAAAGGAACCTTCGGACCAAACGTTCTCTCGGAGATCGGGTCATTTGGTGGATTCTTCAAACCTGATTTTGGACCGATGAAAGCACCGGTGCTCATATCTTCGGCCGATGGCGTTGGAACAAAATTACGTTTTGCATTCCTCTCGGACAAACATAACACCGTCGGTGAAGACTTAGTCAATCATTGCGTCAACGATATTTTAGTGCATGGCGCAAAGTCGCTTTTCTTTCTTGACTATATCGCCACCGGAAAACTAAAACAGGATACCGTTGCCGGCCTTGTCGAAGGACTCGCTCGTGGATGTACTAACGGAGGAATGGCTCTCCTGGGTGGGGAAACTGCCGAGATGCCAGGCTTTTATCAACCGGGTGAGTATGACCTCGCCGGTTTTATTGTTGGCATGGTCGATCAGGATAAAATTATTAACGGCTCGACGATCAAAGAGGGTGATGTTTGTATCGGCATTGCCTCAAACGGTCTGCATACGAATGGTTACACTTTAGCTCGCAAGATATTATTCGAGGTCGTTAAACTCAAAGTTGATGATCATGTTAAAGAACTTGGATGCACGGTTGCCGAAGCGTTCATGCGGGTGCATTTAAGCTATGCTACTATTATTCATGCGCTGCTTGAGAAACATACCGTCAACGGTATGGCGCATATCACCGGTGGTGGAATCCCCGGTAACTTAAAACGAATTATCCCCGACAAACTATCGGCACGTATAGATCGTTCTACATGGGAAACACCTGCGATCTTTTCATTTTTGCAGGAGCATGGTGGAGTCGAACGTGATGAAATGTTTTCTGCGTTCAATATGGGTATTGGTTATATTGTTGTAGTTGACAAAGCTGATACTGATGCTGTGATGGCCGAACTTGGTAAATTTGAGCATGACATCTACCGCATTGGTGAGATTGTCAAAGGAAAAAACAAGGTCGAACTGGCCTGACGATGTTAGTCCTTTTAGTTATAATGGATGGCTACGGCCTGCGTGAGGCAACCCCCGACAATGCAGTCGAAGCGGCCCAACGGCCAATTTATGAATATCTCCAAAAAAATGCGATGTTCACTCGTCTCGATGGTTCAGGCCCGGCTGTCGGTCTTCCCGAAGGACAGATGGGTAATAGTGAAGTAGGGCATCTTAATCTTGGTGCCGGACGAGTTGTCTATCAGGATATAAGTCGTATCGACAAAGCAATCGCAGACGGTGAATTTTCTACAAACGATGCAATAGCGAAGGCAATGAAACAAGCGTCCAAAGATGGGCAGGCGTTGCATCTGTTTGGACTTTGTTCGGACGGAAAAGTTCATTCATCACTTGATCATCTGTATGCGCTTGTAGAAGAAGCTAAGAAAAATAATGTCTGCGAAGTCTTTCTGCATGCGATGCTTGATGGTCGGGACACACTACCAAAATCAGGACTAAAATATGTCGAACAAATTCTTGCAAAGTTCAAAAAGATAGGACTTGGAAGAATCGCTACAGTTGGTGGACGCTACTATTATATGGATCGTGACAAACG
>JAUVAR010000278.1 GCA_030591625.1 Candidatus Zixiibacteriota bacterium | reverse complement strand
TGTTGCGGTGAAGGCGGGTCGTACTGCCGCCGGAGCGAGAGCTGTTAGTTCACATACTGGTGCTCTGGCTGGTCTCGATGTTGGTGTTGATGCATTGTTTGATCAGTGTGGTGTTCAAAGGGTGACATCGATTGATGAACTTTTTGATGTTGCAGTTGCATTTAGTAATCAGCCACTTCCAAAAGGTGATCGTATGGCGGTTATTACAAACGCTGGTGGACCGGGCATTCTTGCAACTGATGCGATTGCCAATCTTGGGCTTAAGATGGCAACTTTTGAAGATAGTACTATTAAAACTCTTCGTGATAATCTCCCAGTTGTGGCGTCGGTTAATAATCCGGTTGATGTTATTGCTGCGGGTGGACCAGAGTCTTACCGAGTAGCGGTCGATGTCGTATTGGCTGATCCAAATGTTGACGGTGTCATTTGTATTTTCGTTCCACCGGTAGTGGTGGATCATCGTGCGGTTATAAAAGAAATCGTTGCGATGATTGAAAAGCATGGCAATAAGAAACCTGTGCTTGGATGTTTCATGGCAGTGCCATCGGGGATTGCGGGCTCAGAAGAGTTTGTAAAACATAAAATACCGATTTATACTTTCCCTGAATCAGCGGCAAAAGCGATGGCTGCAATGGTCAAACGACAGAAATGGCTCGATAGACCGGCCAGTGAACCAGTCAGTTACAAGGTTGATAGCCAGCGTGCTGCCGACATAGTTGAAGCTGCCCTCAAAGATGGCAGAAATTCAATTATCGGGGGAGAGGCGCTCGAAATTCTTGAGGCATATGGTATCAGCTCGGCGAAATCTACTCGTATTGTAACTGAGGATGAACTAACCTCTGCAATGAAGAAAATCAAACTTCCGGTTGTAATGAAAATCGATGACCCGTCAATTTTGCACAAGAGTGATGTTGGTGGAGTTGCACTTGATCTTAGAACTCAGGATGAAGTTGTTTCTGTCTTTAAGGGGATGGAAAAGAAATTCAATACCAAAGGTTCTGACTTTGGTGTGATTATTCAGGAAATGGTTTCGGGTGGTGTAGAGACTATTATCGGTATGAATCAGGACCCTTCGTTCGGTCCTCTTATGATGTTTGGTCTTGGTGGTGTTTATGTTGAAGTGATGAAAGATGTTACTTTTAAAATCCATCCAGTGACCCCTTATGATGTAGATGAAATGATAAAATCAATCAAGGGTTATCCTCTTCTAACAGGATTTAGAGGTGCCAAAGCTGTTGATATCGATTGCCTTCAAGAGACGATCCAAAGACTTTCTCAGCTTGTTACAGATATGCCGATGCTTGAGTCATTTGATGTAAACCCGTTTATTGTCACTCCAAATCGAGTTGATTCACGGGCTGTTGATGCCAGATTTATCTTTAAGGAAGTCTGATATTAGAATAACTACCTCTTTCGTTTGATAGACTCAAAGATTTGCGTTGTAAAATACTGGTTTCTCATGTAATTTCTCCGATATCTGTATTGGGAGAAAATTAGAAATGGCAAAATCGGTATTTGACGAACTAAATGACAGAGGTCTAATCAATAAAGTTGATCGTGACGGCAAGCAAATTCTTGCGGTGACCAACGAAGTGGCTGCTCGAGAAGCATTGTCTTCGCGAAAAGTATCTATTTATATCGGTTTTGATCCAAGCGCAACTTCGCTTCATGTTGGTAATCTTGTTCCAATTATGACTCTGGCACATTTCCAGAGAGCTGGACACAGACCTATCGTATTGGTCGGTGGAGCAACCGGAATGATCGGTGATCCGTCGGGCCGAAGCACAGAACGTACCCTCCTTGACAATGATGAAGTTGACAAGAATGTTGAAGCGATCAAGAAACAGCTTTCGCGGTTTGTCTCGTTCGAGGGCGAGAATGCGGCAATCATGGTCAACAACGCCGATTGGATTGGCCAGAAGTCATATCTTGAATGGCTTCGCGATGTTGGCAAACATTTTACGGTTAATTACATGATTGCAAAGGAATCGGTTCGAAGCCGTTTGGAAGATCGTGAACAGGGGATAACCTACACCGAATTTAGTTATATGCTATTGCAGGCGTATGACTTTTTCCATCTGTTTACTGAGTTTGACTGCCTGATACAGGGTGGTGGTTCAGATCAATGGGGCAATATAACTGCCGGTACTGATCTTATTCGCAAACGAACCGGCAAAGAAGCTATTGGAATAACTTACCCGCTTATTACAACGGCATCAGGTGAGAAATTTGGCAAGTCGGCCGGGAATGCTATTTGGCTTGATGGTGATTTGACTTCACCTTATAGTTTCTATCAATATTGGATCAATTCGGAAGATGCCGATGTCGAACGTTATTTGAAATTCTTTTCCTTTGTGCCGGTTGAAGATATTGCGACAATCTGCGAGGAACATGCCAAAGACCCACACAAACGAGAAGCACAAAAGAGACTCGCTGCCGAAGTGACACGGGTTGTTCACGGCGAAGAAGGATTACAGTCGGCGCTTAGAGCAACGCAGGTTTTATTTGGAAGTACATTGGATGGGCTGTCCGATAAAGAACTGAACGAAATATTCAAAGATGTTCCATCGACTGATATGAAAATGACCGATTTGAAAGCTGGTATCACACTTATTGATATGCTTGCCGATACCGGGATGTGCAAGTCGAAAGGTGAAGCTCGTCGCCTGATTAAAGGTGGTGGGGTTTCTGTAAATAATAATCGTGTCGAAGATATCGAGCTGACCCTGACAGATGCAAATCTTGCATCGGAGACAATGATAATGCTTCGTTCGGGTAAGAAGCGGTATCATCTTGTGAAATTCCAGAACTGAAAATTAAAATAATATATCGTTTATATGATTAGGGGTGAACCAGGAGTGGGCTGATGGTTCACCCCTTCTCGAATAAGTTAACAAGCCTGGGGGAGGATGAGCACTAATGAACTTGTTAACTCGAATACTAAAGAAATGACAAGAGCAATTGATGCTGCAACTCGTAGTTGCAAGTATCAATATTTTGTCCCATCGGACACCGCCACCTTATACTCGCAGGTTGTGCCAGCGGCTAGTCGGTTCTCCGATGGGGGGACGACTTATATAACTCGAGCAATTTATTTACTGTCGATTGAATTATATTTCTATGTATCATACAACCACATTGGTTGGTTTAGGAAATATCGTTCAATCATCTTTTTTGATGTCGTTCAGTAGTAGTTAGTCTGGTGTAACAAAGGATCGAATCCCGGTGCATAACATTAGTTAATACTGCGATTCTTTGGAGTACACTCATGTTATCGGAGGGCGTGTAGAAATCTTTACAAAATAATATTATAAATAGACTATTAACGTCCAAGATGGATTCTTGTAGTGAGGATATCATGTTAAAAGATGCGATTCTTATATCGTAAAGAGATAGCCTGCGTATTGAAAAGTATTGTTATTGGTTTCATGCGCAATCAAAGTCTATTGCCGATATCAATTCGTTTAGGTTGATCTGGCTTCTACAATGAATTGTGTTTGTTCGTGTTACGACTCTATACTTCATACCATACGGACGAATGTATCAAGGACCTATCCCGCCAAGCCGGGACCGGCGACCCGCCGGTTGGCATAACTGTCAGCAGGGGTTTATTTGTGTTTATTCAAGATGTCTCATCAATCTCTCTTATAATGTATAAAGTTCAATTGATATAAGCTGTTGCCCGTTCGTCATATGTTTGTCGCTGTAATGTTTTAATATAAATAACCTAATGAACTATTTCGTTCGTCTTTACGTAAAATAAGTAACTATATTAGTATTGG
>JAUVAR010000194.1 GCA_030591625.1 Candidatus Zixiibacteriota bacterium | reverse complement strand
GCTCGGGAATAGCTGTGTCAGGTATTATCATTCATCAGTTTGATCCAGAGTTTCTTATCAATGGTCAATGGTTCTGGATGATCAGCATGTTTGGTGCCTCAGTCGTTTATATCGTTGTGTCGTTGATATGGAAACGTCCACCATGCGATATGGATAAATTGCTCAGACGCAGAGAATATGCATTACCCGATGAAAGTCTTACTGTGTCAAAGGAAGTTGAACGAGGCTGGAAAATACTCGGAATGGGACGTGAGTTTACCCGAGGTGATAAAGCTATTTATATTCTCAACTATATTTGGACAGGCGGTTGGACCCTTGTCTTTATTGTTGGAACGATTTACAATCTTACATACGATGTGTCCGATGAATCCTGGATGAGTTTCTGGGTGATTTATATAGCGATTCATATAGTAGTCGCAGCCCTTACTATTGTATGGTTTCTCATAGGAGGTTTCAAGGATATGAGCAGTATGATCCGCACCCTTCGAACGAGGAAACGTGATGATTCGGATGATGGCTTTATCGAAATGAACGAACAATGATCAACAAGCAGGTGATTTGCAGGTGAATAAGAAAGAAGAAAAGTTACATATAAAACGAATAGACCGTTTTATAGAACGTGTTACAAAAAATATCCTCTCCAACGCTATTCCATTGAAGGCCGAGTTTGCACTATACGATGAGAGAGTTGTGTTCGGCGACAAAGAGTCGCTTGCATACAAAGTTATTGCTCAAGGGGAAAGCTGGGGGACTAAATGGCAGCACGCCTGGTTTAAGCTTTCTGGGATGATGCCAAAAAATTCTGATAATCAACATTGGGTGCTTAGAATTGATCTTGGTGGGGAAGGTCTTGTCTATAACACCAAAGGTATTGCGATGCAGGGAATCAGTAATGGTTCTATTTTTGATTATGATTTTAATCGCGATATCGTTGAACTCACAGAACAAACAAAGCCCGGTAATTCATTTGAGTTGTGGGTTGATGCCGCCTCAAGTGCCCTCTTTGGTGTTCACACCGTAAAAGATCCAGCCGAAGACGCGCACAATCGTTATGGTGAATATGATGCCAAACTAAACGCCGCTGAACTTGTTCAGTTTGATGATGACTATTGGCATCTTTGGCTTGACCTCAGGATAATGCGTGGTTTTATAAAAACATTGCCTGAACACTCAGTAAGACGTGCACGAATTATACGATCTGTAAATGAAGCAATCGACTTGTATGCAGACAGAACAGGGGATGCATCACGATGCCGTGAAGTTTTACGTCACGAACTTGATAAGCATGCAGATGCATCAGCTTTAAGTGTTACAGCAGTTGGGCATGCCCACATTGACACCGCCTGGTTATGGCCAATTTTGGAAACCGAACACAAATGTTCTCGTACCTTTGCAAGTCAACTTGATCTGATTGAACGCTACCCCGATTATATCTTTGGTGCCAGTCAACCTCAGCACTATGAATTTGTACGTGAGAATGATCCTGAGTTGTTTGAACGTATCAAACAAGCTGTCAAAAAAGGTCAATGGGAATTACAGGGCGGTATGTGGGTCGAAGCAGATTGCAATTTAATCAATGGCGAATCAATGATACGCCAAATATTACATGGTAAAAATTATTTCCGGGATCATTTTGGAATTGAAGTTGATAACTTATGGTTACCAGATGTTTTTGGATACTCTGCTGCGATGCCACAGATCATGCTCAAATCAGGTCTGAAATATTTCCTTACTCAAAAAATGTCATGGAGTCAGTTTAATAAATTCCCACATCACACTTTCCTTTGGCGCGGTATTGATGGGTCAGAAGTGCTAACACATTTTCCTCCGGAAAATAATTATAACAGCCAGCTCGGAACTGATTCTCTTGTACCGGCACAGGATCATTTTATAGAGAGAGACTTTATTGATAGTTTTATTTCGCTCTTCGGAGTTGGTGATGGTGGCGGTGGACCTAAAGCAGAAAATATCGAACTTGGTAAGCGTACGGCAAACCTCGAAGGTTCACCTCGTCTGTCATTTGGAACTGCATCCTCGTTCTTTGAATCGTTGGAACAATATCGCAACAAACTCGCGGTATGGAGTGGCGAGCTTTATCTGGAACTTCATAGAGGAACTCTAACAACACAGGCAGCAGCAAAACAGGGTAATCGTTTGCTTGAACAAATCCTTAAAAGCTTGGAGATGGTTGCATGCTGTGCACCGTTGGATAATTACCCCTCTGAACAGCTTGATTGTATTTGGAGAAATGTCCTCAAGAATCAGTTCCATGATATCCTCCCCGGGTCCTCGATAACAAAAGTATATGATACACTTGACGCCGAATATAGTTCTGCAATTCATTTATGCGGATCACTTATGGAAGCTACAGCCGAATCTATATTCACCGAGGATGAAAACGCGGTTACGATTCTAAACAGTACACATTATCCCTTTGATGGTGCTATCGAGCTTCCCGAAGAATGGGGTAACAATTCAGCTCTCGATTCTAATGGCAATGCTTTGATCGTACAGACAGATAATGACCGTTCACTCGCAAGAGTAAAGATTGAACCATACTCTTTTACAACCATACATAAAAGCGACGATGCTGTGCAGAGTGTTGAATCAGACAATAAGTTAATTCTTGATAACGATCTGGTTCTCTATCAGTTTAACGAACATGGGCAAATTGTTGAGGCTTACGATAAGACCGAACAACGAAAAATCATACTATCCGGTGAGTGTGGCAACATTCTTTCGTTATTTGTTGATCGTCCGAATGACTGGGACGCATGGGATATTGATATCTTCTATGAAAACCAACTTATTGAAACCGCCAGCTCAGTCGGCTCAGCAGTTAGAACATTTGGACTTGTGGGACAAGCACTCAATTTCGAATTGAAAATTGGTGAGTCAACAATATCGCAAGAGATTAGACTTGAAAATAACTCCAAGCGTCTTGACTTTGATACTGCTGTTGGATGGTGTGAAAAACATCGTATGCTACGAGTGTCGTTCGCAACAACGATTCGTTCAGAATATGCAACTTACGATATTCAATACGGTCACGTTCAAAGACCAACCCACCGCAACACTCAATGGGATCGTGCACGATTCGAAGTTGTTGGGCAACGGTATGCGGACCTGTCAGATAAAGAGTTCGGCGTTGCCTTGATAAACGACTGCAAATATGGTTACAAAATTCATGAAAACGTGATCGACCTTAATCTGTTACGCTCACCATCTAACCCCGATCCCGATGCCGATCAGGGACACCATCGTTTTATCTATTCACTACTTCCACACAGCGGT
Organism: Candidatus Zixiibacteriota bacterium; assembly: GCA_030591625.1. Taxonomy (GTDB): domain Bacteria; phylum Zixibacteria; class MSB-5A5; order GN15; family FEB-12. The sequence goes on along the minus strand of JAUVAR010000194.1, from coordinate 2,141 downwards.
CAATTGATTGACTCAAACGTGATGGCTGAAGCTGCTATTGTCAATAATGGTATATGCATGATTGATGGTTTCAAGACTGAAATGCTAACGATGCCCTGGTCTGTTAGTGGCAGGGGGTTGTCGTTGGAGGCAGTCAAAAAAGCTGAGAAAGAAAATACAATTATATTGCGAATCGTTGAAACCGATGGGCGGCATTCGCATGGCATCCTGAAGTTAACTAACAAATACAGCCGTATCGTAGAAACCGATTTGATGGAATGGCATGACAAAGAGATCGGCCAAAGTGGAAACGAAATCGAATTGAAATTGAAACCATTTGAAATTAAAACGCTTAAGATACACTCTTAGAAAACCAGATTGCAGGAGCATGAGATGGATAGAAGGAAATATATTAGTGCTGTAATGTTAAACTCGTTATTGATGCTTATCATTTGTAACTCTTTTGCACATGCAAATGACAACACTACTTCCGTTAAAACTATAGTCGAAGTATTTACTGACAACGGCATTCATTTTTCTCAGAATGAGAAAGACAAGTATTCCACAGGTCTCATTAAAGCAGACGACAACGGACGAATGATTAGTCGCATGGTAGAACTTCCCAAGTTCGATGGCCCGGTAAAAATAACTGCAACCATGGCAGTAAAACCAATTCCTAAAGATCATCTCGTTGTACATGACAAATGGGACCGTGCCGGTACGTTCAAACTTATTCGTGATGGCAAAGCAGATGTCGAGCTATGTAAATTTATGACTGCCTATGGTGGTTTGATTGAATACGAAGTTGATGTTTCGCATCTCGCAACGCTATTACAGGGAAGTTGTGAGATAGGTGGATGGATTGATACCTGGGTTTCTCCGGCATGGCTCGTTGATTTCACTCTAACTTTTGAACCTCTCGGCGATACATCTATGCCTGTCTGGAGTGAAGGGATCATGTTTGAAGAATCGGTTAATCTTAAATCACTTGGCGATTCAGGTGTAATAGTTGAAGTGACAATCCCCAATGATCTTAATCGTGTAATTCTTTACTACTATGTGTCCGGGCATTGTACCGATGGTAACGGTGCCGATGAATTTGAACAGAAAGATAATGTCATTTATGTCGATGGACGTTCTGTTTATCGTTTTCGTCCATGGCGTGATGACTGTCGCAAGTTCCGCGATATCAACCCCTATACGAGACGTTGGTCAGATGGATGGTGGTCATCCGATTACAGTCGTTCCGGCTGGTGTCCGGGTGATATGGTCCTTCCTATAGAGATAGACTTAAGTGATCATTTGAAAGCAGGGAATCACACAGTCAGGTTTATGATTGAAAACGTCAGGCCAGAGAACGAAAAAGGAGATCATGGTTACTGGCGAATTTCGAGTCAACTGGCCGGCTGGAAATAGATACTGTCAGTATTTGTCAGCATTTGATTTGTTATAAACATACGAGGGAGAGAAGTATGAGTTTATCAAAAGTAACTTTTGTTACAGTCTTGCTTATGATAGTCAGCAGTTGCAATTTGTTCGCATCAGAACCTGAGTCAGACTTCAACTGTTTCGGAATTGTCGTCGGTAAAGATGTATCTGCAGACGGTTTTGTTATGACTGCACACAATGAAGATGATGGCCCCTCCTGTGTGGTCAATCACACAAAAGTCCCCAGAATAAAACATGAACCAAACAGATTCGTTGAACTCCTGAATGGTGGCAAAGTTGAACAAGTAGCAGAAACTTATTCGTATATCTGGTCAGAAATGCCAGGCCTGCTTTTTTCAGATAGTTATATAAATGAATTCGGGGTGACTATATTCTCCGATGCATGTCCGTCGCGCGAAGATGAACCTGAGTTAACCGATGGTGGTATCAGTCTGATGTTGCGCAGGATAGCAGTACAACGTGCAACCTCAGCTCGTGAAGCTGTACTTATTGCCGGTGGGCTGATTGAAAGATTTGGTTACGATGGTTCAGGTCGTACTTATACAATATGTGATCCGAACGAAGGATGGTTGCTCGCAGTTGTAAACGGGAAACATTGGGTAGCCCAACGAGTACCCAACGACAAAGTTGCTGCCATAGCCAACACCTATACAATTCGGCATATCGACCTTGCAGACAAGGATAACTATCTCGGGACTGAGGATATTATTGAT
>JAUVAR010000009.1 GCA_030591625.1 Candidatus Zixiibacteriota bacterium | reverse complement strand
TGAAGATTAAGCAGTACAGTATTGACATCTCCAGAATTGATTCGATAAATTAAATGCAAATACATTGATTTTCTGATTGCGTCCTGCCCGAGGACGCTTTTTTTATACTTATGATTAAGGCACATCTTTATACTGATTATGCAACTGACCCCTTTTTTAATATGGGGGCAGATGAAGCATTGCTTCAGCAGGCGATGGCAACTCATGAAATCGTCTATTTACGTCTATATACCTGGAGTCCGGGAGGGATAACATTTGGGTATCATCAGAATGCTGAGAAAGTAGTAGATTACTCTCTTTTGGGAGATACCCCTTTGATACGTCGCATCACAGGTGGCAGAGCTCTCTATCATGATCCATCAGAGCTCACCTATGCGATAGCTTATAATCGAGAAGGAATAGGATCACACGCACTCGCTGAGTCAGTGAGCAACTCTTCCAGGTTGATTGGACAGGCTTTGTCATTGTTTGTATCACAAATTGGTCGAAAATCAAGTTTAGTGAAAAAAAGTATAGGCGCAGATAGTGTGAAAAGTTCGTTTTTTCATACGAATCCCTGTTTTGCGTCGTCAGCTCGATACGAACTTCTATCAGAAGGGATAAAAATAGCAGCTTCAGCCCAAAAACGAGTTGGCGAGGCGGTTCTTCAGCATGGTTCTATTAAAATATTTGGATTAGCAAAACATCCTGCGCTTGATTTATCTGATTCCGTTGATGGGTTGCAACCTATTGCCCTTGAGGGGTTTAAGGAGTATGTCGGATTGCTTGCAAGAGCATTTGAAGAAGTGCTTGGGTTGGAGTGTGTGGATTGTGATCGAACTGAGGTTGAAAACCAGCTTTTAGAGGGCTCTATTGAACAAGTAAAAAAAAATAGTTTGGGGCAGCGTCAAATGATTAAACAAACTGACAGGTAAAATAGTCCTTTTATTAGTATATGAGCCAGCCTAAAGGCAAAAAATCACTTGACTTTGGGCACTTTCGAAGGCACATTTTTCGATCTATAGTTTTGATGGGAGGATGGATAATTGTATGTGGGTGAATGTGTTGTAAATTTAACATTTATGCCCCTTTATTGCAGTTCCACATAGTGGATTTCCATTCGTATTAGTTCGAAAAAAGATAGGTATTATATAAACCGTTGCCAAACACGAATTTGGCATAGTTGGTCGCTGTTCATAGGTAGGATACGATTTCGACAGTACCAACTTTTTGTGGAGGATGAAGAAGATGATTTCTAGTTCCCGAAAGATTCTTTTGGTTGCAGGCTGGGTACTCAGTCTGTTCGCGCTTATTCCAATGATTGGATATGCGGGATCAACCGGGCAGATAAAAGGAAAAATCACATCTGAAGATGGTGAACCAGCTATTGGCGCAACGATTATGATCGTTGGTACATCACAGGGTGGAAACGCCGATCTCGACGGTAAGTTTACGATTCTTCGTGTTGATGCTGGTACTTACAGTCTGAAAATTTCACATAATGCTTATAAAACTGTTGTGATAGAAAATGTTGTGGTCAAAGCTGACCTTACAACAGAACAGAATCTCGTAATGACCAAGTCAGTGACTGAGCTTGACGAAGTTGTTATCGTGAAGGGTATCGGGTCTGGTCTTGACATTTTCCAAACTACCTCTCGTGTGAATATTTCTCAGGAAGAGATTAAAACGCGTCCAGTTGCAAGTGTTGATCAAATTCTAAAGTCAGTTGCAGGTATTCAAACCAACACATCGGGTGAAGTGTTCATTCGTGGTGGCCGTGCTGGTGAGGTTGCGTACATCGTTGATGGTGTCCCAATTACTGATCCCCTCGGTGGTGTTGGATCATCCGGTGCCAACATTTCATTGGTGTCTGGGTCGATTGCAGGACTTCAGATTATCAAAGATGGATTCGATCCGGAATATGGTAACGCCCTCTCTGGTATCGTTAATATTAGTAGTCAGGTTGGTAATAAGGATAATACCAAAATTACTCTTCAGTGGATGACTGACGATCTTGGTAATTCTTCCCTGAACAAATATTCCCGTAATTATGATCGTGTGGTGGCCTCAATTTCTGGACCAGACCCGATTATCAGAGATAAAATACTTCCAGCTTTAGGGCTCAACTTCTTGGCCGAGCAGGAATTCACATTTTATCTGTATGGTGAAATTGAGAAGAATGATGGAGTTCATCAATACTCCAGTTATGATACTCCTGGCACAAGTCGTGAATGGAAAACGAATAAATTCCTGTTCTTTGATATTAGTGACAGGCTCATAAATCGTTACAATTTTCAGATCAATACAAAGTTCCGACCGAGACCAAATCTGAAATTTGTATTTTCGTATAAGAAGTGGCATAGCAAACGAACAGTCTTTGATTGGACTTATCGTTATTCGGCTGCCTCCGCTCCAATCGAATGGAACGATCAAGTGTCAATCGGGCTTGAGATAACACACGCAGTGTCTGACAGAATGAATTATGAAATAATGTTGTCAATTTATGAAAATGAGACAACACGGATGCCGGGTGATAGAGATAATCCTGGAAAAGGATTGACTCCCGATGAGTTCAGACTCCAGTCGGAATATGAAGATTGGGAGGATACAAATAAAAACGGTGTTTATGATCCTCCCGAACCGATCATTAACATCTTCCCGGATACTACATCTTACGGTACAAATTTTAGTGGGCCGCGTTACTCCTTTGGTGATTCTCTCTTCCTTGAAAACACCCAGGGTGGTGGCACATCCTATACTGGCTTCACATTCAATAACAATGGTATATGGGATTCTTTGGAAGGTGAAGCATATTTGGATCTAAATGGTAATGGTGTATGGGATCGCGGTGAATATCTCAATGATAAAAATGGAAATGGGTTGCTTGATGACAACAGACTGTCATTTGTTAATGCTCATGATCCCGAACCTTACTTAGATGGTGATGTTGTCCTCGGTGAACCGTTCCATGATGCGGATGCTAACGGTATATATGATCCAGCTATTGATATCTTCATATTCGACCCTGACAATACTATTAACCAGGATCTAAATCGCAATGGTAAGTATGACGGTCCAGACGAACAATGGACTCCCGGTATTCCTTACCAGGATAGAAATGGTAATGGTGTATATGACAGGCCCGACTTCCAATACGATCCGGGCGAACCATATGTCGATATTAATGATAATGGAAAATACGATTACGGTGGTACCAGTACCTTCCTGAGCCCTGGTCAGATGACAAGTGGTTCAGCTGAATGGGAGCATCGCAAAACTCGTCGCTATCGTGGTGAAATTAAGATAGTACGCGAAGAAGGTCGCCATCAGCTCAAAACTGGTTTTGCGCTGGAGCGTAATGATTTACTTATGGAAGAAGTCTCATTGCCTTATCTTCCATATACTGGTCGTGATGACGGTGGTTCCTATCCTGATCGCGGTGCTTTCCGTGACTTCTACAGCTATGCGCCATGGTCCGGAACAGTTTATGGCCGTGACAAAATTGAATATGGTTCGATGATTGCTATGCTCGGACTCCGTTGGGATTTCTTCCTTCAGGATGTAAATGAGTTAGCGACTGTCCTTCAGGCTGATGACCGTGGTGGTCTTATTGAAGGTGATCGTCAGGCATTGTCGCCTCGTATCGGTTTCTCATATCCGATTTCAGATAAGGCGAAAGTTTATTTTAACTATGGTCATTTCTTCCAACTTCCTGGGTTTACCAGTATGTATGCTCGTAATACGTCATCTGTTAACCAGAGTCTTGTTCTTGGATATCCTAACCTTGACTATGAAAAAACAGTTCAGTATTCGTTTGGTGTGAAGTACGCAATGTCTTCTTATTATACGATTGATATTCAGGGTTACTTTAAGGATGAATTCGATAAGGTTAATCAGAAGAGTGTTCTGGATGGATATGTTAGACGAAATGAATTCCGAAATTCTGATTATGGTCGTTCCCGTGGTCTTGAGCTAACAATGGAAAAACGTGGTGGCGGTTATGTGAATGGACAAGTCAGTTACACATACGCCTTTGCATTCGGCAAAGCATCACAGACAAACGAGAATTTCATGACGGACTTCCAGCTCTCAAGAGAAACACTCACAGAGCATGCTCTGAGTCACGACATCCGTCACAGTCTCAAAGCTGGACTTCAATTCTATATTGGAACCAATGTTAAACCGAGATTGTTTGGAATTCCTATTATAAACGGTTGGTCGCTGTCGATTCAGTCACAGATTGAATCTGGCACTCCGTTTACTCCGAGTAAGGATTACCCATTCATGGATCGTTCTGGTACTAACGAAGATCCAGAACCGAACTCTCTGAGGTTGCCAGCAACAGCTGTTTTTGACATTAGGTTCTCAAAAGAGTTTGATCTCGTTGGCATCGATTGGAACTTCATCCTTTGGGTCGAGAATGTATTTGATTCGAGAAATGTTGAGGGTGTTTACTCATCCACAGGACGTCCTGATACAGATCAGAACATAAGTGGCGTTGTGTTGGGTGGAACAGATTTTTCTGCCAACCCTGGTAATTACGACTATGGTCGTCAGATCCAGCTTGGTGTTTCGATAAGTCTGTAATTTTGTAAATAATGTGTGATTTGCTTATATAGAGGTATATATGAATATCAGAGATAATAGGCACAGCGTTCGTGGAAGGAGCCGAATCCGTTTAGGATTGCTGCTAACAGCCTTTGTGGTTGTTGCAGGATTTATGCTTCCGAATGATGTTGCTGCCCAGGCTAAAGTCGGAACAACCGGAGCTCAGTTTCTTGAGCTTGGAGTTTCGGCGAGAGCGATGGGAATGTCAGAAGCGTTTGCTGCTGTGGTGGATGACATCTCAGCTGTTTACTACAACCCAGCTGCGTTGACTTCTCTCTTGGGTCGTGAAGTGATGGTTACCTACATCGATATGCCTGCTGGTGTTCAGTATGGTTTTCTCGGTTTTGGTATGCCCCTTGAATCAGTAGGTGGTGTGCTTGGTGTTGCAATTACTGGCTTGACCAGTGGTGATATGATTGAGCGAACCTATGGTCATGGAACTCCTGAAGGTACTGGAAGAAAATTCAGTTGGGACGACCTTGCTGTTGGCGTTAGTTATGGTCGCTACCTGACTGATCGTTTCTCGGTAGGTGTTACCTTAAGGTACATCGGAGAATTTGCTCATGAATATTCGACGAGTGGATGGTCCGCTGATGTAGGAACTGACTACAATACTGGATACAGAGGTTTCCGTATTGCAATGTCAATTACCAACTTCGGGCCAGACCTTGAGTTTATTGACGATGGATTCCCACTACCGATCAATTTCCGTTTTGGTGGATCAATCAATGCGATTGAAACAGTAGATCATTTGCTGACATTGGCAGCCGAAGGATCACATCCTTCAGATAACTTAGAAAAGTATAACACTGGACTCGAATATACATTTAAAGAGAGATTTGTTCTCCGTGCAGGAAGTCGATTCAATTATGATTCAGATGGTTTTACACTGGGTGGAGGCTTAAAGCTGCCATACGGTGATGAAGGTCTGGTTCGAATTGACTATGCCTATCAAGATTTTGGTATCCTGAGTCAAGTTCACCGTTTTTCGTTCACGTTGGCGTTTTAGGAAGGGTGAGGCATAGAGAATGAAAAAAATAGATATGAGTAAGATAGCGGTCCTGTGTGGCCTTGTATTGTTTGTCGCAGGTTCGGTTTTTGTGACTGGATGTGGTGATCGTGTAAGTGGCGTCATGAAAGAAAACCAGGCTCCTACAGTTTGGTTTGTAAATGTACCACCAGAAGATAGTCGCACGAGTACAAATCCAATTATCAATTGGGTCGGTCAGGACAGTGATGGCCAGATCAGTCAGTATAGATTTATTGTTTTTACTGAGGCTGATATTATTGCGATGGATTCTGCCGATGCTGCGAATGGTCCAGACACATTAAATTTACGTGTTCCATTTTTGAACAGCCCGATAGATTCATCTGAAATTAGTTGGTTTGTGGATAGCATTCCAATGACTTCGATAATACCGGATTCACTCTGGACCGAACTCGATGTGAATTTCCAGGAAGGGCAACCTCAGACAAGCCCAACAGTCCCGATGAAGGCTGAAATCCAGTCTCCGGTAACTACATTTGTAAGACAATTTGTATTTGTTCAGGCTTTTGATGAGCTTGGTAAAGCATCAGACATTGTCTTCCGTGCGTTCCTGCGCAATGATAATCCGCCGGATACCAGAACTCGTGGTTTCCTCGGAGGACCTTATATCAATGCCACATTTGCAGGTAGTGATATAACAGGTATTCCAATGCGTTGGGAAGGTTCTGACCAGATTGATTATCCGACCGATCCTCCACCATTCGAATTTGAATGGCGTCTATATGGTCCGTATTTTACTATGAAGTATGAAAAAGTGATTGATACTATCGTAGACACTACTTGGGAGAATCTCATTAACAATTTTGTTAAGACTGTGTTTATCACCAATGACGCTCGTATGTTTAGAGTTGGTGAAGGTCTAACCTTTGATGATTGTGATACTTCCTATTCCGTAATTGAAGATTCTACATGGTTGGTTTGTGATACAATAATCGTTGATATTGGTGGTGGTTCTTTTGATACTACAATCTCATGTGATTCTACTAATATTGTAGTAACCATTGATTGCGAAACAATTATCGTTGATGATATAGAAGCTGCCGGACCTATGGGGTATCTTGATACTATTCTTGATATCGATGATCCCGCATTTGCAAATGACACGCTTTACAATAGAATCGCAAAGCATTCGTTCGATTCTACAGACGCAGACTACTGGGTGTTTGACCTCGAAACACGTATATACGACGTGTTTGATCAAGCTCCATCAGATTCAACTCAGGAACAATATTTTATCTTCTGGGTACGTAGTCGTGATGATGCCAAGGTGCCTGATCTGACTCCAACGTTTGAAACTTTCTCGGTTATAGATCCTCGCTATGAACGTGACTTTGGTGTAGTTGATGTATCAATCGGCTATAAAGTTAATAGTTCGTTAGGCGACTCCGCTCAGGATTTCTGGAGAAGAGCTGTTGAGTATTGGGAAGCAAAGACTGGTATCGTTGTGAACTTTGATGCGGCAGATGATTATAGTGTTGCTTCAAATGCTCAGGGCTTCTCGTTTGATCTACGCAGAATGCTTTCTCACAAGATGCTCGTCATTGTAAATGATAACCCTTTCCCTGGTGCATTGGGTAACCCTGAATTTGTTGAAAATCTTGGTAAGGCTATATCATCTGGTGTTAACACCTGGATGTGTGGTCGTGCTCAGGTTGTGGGTGGAGAAGCTCAAGACTCAGTTAGCAGTTGGCTAACAGTCAGTCAACCTACAAGAGAAGATTTCGCAAGATATTTTGGTGTCCTTAATATTGTCTATTCTGGCTGGGAACATAATATCTATTATGACAACAGACGTATTGAAGACTTTACCGGTGCCTTGAGTCTTAACAAATCTGAATGGCCTGATTTGGAAATTGATACTGTATTGTTGCATCAGAGATATATGTGGCGCGATCATTATCCATGGCGTGATACAATCGCTGCGCTTCCAGAAGTTGACTGGTATGTACGTGCGCAGTGGTCTGAAGCGATGTATCTATATAATTCCAAATATGGATCTAAACATTTCCTCAACCATCCTTTCTTTAACTTCTATGGCAAACCTGTCATGAGTCGTGTGAATCGTGGCTTCTTCCGTACTGTGCATTCGATGTTTACACCGTATTCAATCAAGGAAAGTGCCTCTATGCCACTAATTAAGGATATGTTGAGTTGGTTATATGATCCATATCTCTCAGCTCCGCCTGCAGCCCCACGTTACAGTGGCTCAGACGTTTATCCTATCTCTATGTCAGAACTGTCGAAATCGTTCTGGGATTCTATGAAGAGGAAAGCGGAGAAAGATCCATACCTCTCGAAGGGACTTGAATAATTTAAGTAGCTTACTTTTGACCCGGCCTTTTAGGTCGGGTCTTTTTTTTGCTTTTATTTGGAGAGCTCGATAATCCTTTGAAGGGATAGATTATCGGGGAATTTTCTTATTGATATATTCAGTATCGAATCAGCAGTATTAAATTGTCCAAGCGAAATATGAGCTGAGACAAGATTGACCCATGCATCAGAAAATGTTGAATCGATTGCAACAGCCCGCCGTGCATGATTAAGCGCCTGTGAAAAATCGCCTTTCTGTGCATTTATGTATCCAAGTATATGATTTGCAACTGCAATAGAATGCTTGAAATTTTCTCTTGATTGAACAAACCGAGATCCAAAAGCAAAGTCATCAACTTCAACCGGGGTCGGTTTTATTAGTATGTTCTGAAAAGCCAGTCGTTCGGCTTCATCGGTTAGTCCTTTTGAATTAAGGCTTAACAAAATCTCATTCAACACTATAAGGTTTGGACCTATATCAGCCCTAATTGAGCGGTATATTTTGATTAGTGAATCAGATGAAATAGAACTGTCTACAGTAAGAGCTCTAACGAGATTTCGAGCAGCATTAGTGCTGTATGGCTTTCTTGCTAAAGAAGAATATGACCAGGCTATAGCTGCTTTGGTGTCTCCTTCCAAAAGTGCAAGCGAAGCAAGGTCTGTAAATGCTTCGGCCCGACCTGGATGTATTATGGTTTCATGAGTGAAGTAACTCCCTGCCGAGTCAAGCTGTCCCATTCGCAGGAAACAAGCACCTATGTTTAGGTTTATATCCGGGGCATCGGCATTCTGTAATTTGGCTTTCTGAAAGTATCTCAAAGCCTCTTGATAATCTGCATTATTATAATTGTGAAGCCCAGCCGCAACAAAATGACTCACTCCCTTTATTTTCTTCACACCTACAGGCATGAAGAATGAGAATAGAGAAACGCTGATTAAGAGACTAATTGTAACGATGTTTAGTAATCTGTTTTTCGATAGAAGGGAGGGAATAGACCTTATACCGATTGCTGTGCCCGTAATCATGAAGGGAAGTATGGGCAAACGAAAGCGAGCATTGACAAAGAAAAAACTGAGGGCCAGTATATATAATAAAACATATCCAATGACTGGTCTAAGTTCCGGGCGTTTTTTGAAACCTAATGCAAACCCAATTAGTGCGAACGGAAGAATCAAACCGAATGAAATAGGATTGAGATTAAGTAAGGGTACTTTCTTGGAGAATGCCCCAATTGAACGGTTGTTTGAAAGCTCATTATTAACAAGGAAGAGTGATAGCTTTTTGAAATAGAGGTTAACAAAATGTATTGGATTGCTTGTTATCCAATCAATTCCCTGTTGGTACCAATATGATGAAACCTCACTCGGTTTTAACTGCCTGCCGGATTCTTCCATTGCAATATGATTTATATCTTCAATTCTCCAGTTGGCGCCAAGTGGTTCAGGCATAGTTGCAGAGAAACCGTCGGCATCTTCATTGTTACCCATATAGAAATTTATCCCACCCTGTGATGAAATCATAACGGGATCATCGGCAAGAATGAAGTTTCGTGCGCTGATTGGTCCTATAACAATAGCAGCTGAAAAAAGGTACAATGGAAGTGCCCGCATCCAATGCGGAAATTTCTCTTTTAGAAATAATATTGTGATGATCGTAATTGGAATTAATAGCAGTGCAGTCGGTCTGGTGATAGCGGCAAGCCCGGTAAAAAACCCTGACAAAGCTAAATATCCAGAGTTCTCATCCTGGATAGTACGAACCAAATAATAGAGGCTTACCTGAGTCAGCAATACAGACAAAGGATCAAGAAGAAGTTCACCGTCAAAGTAAATAAAGATCGGATAGAATGTTTGAATAAATCCTGCTACAAGCGCAACTCTTTTATCCAGAACTCTCTCGGTCAACTTGTATGTCATCAGGATAGATGCAAGTCCAACCAGCAAACCAGCGATCCGTGCTGCCACAATTGAAGACCCCACCAAACTGTAAATTATAGCGAGGAAGAAGATATAACCTGGTGCGCGAAAATAGGTTGAGCTACCAAGAATGTCACCATCTGACATAACTGTAGCCCAGTTATGATGAAAATAATTGTCAACAGTTAGAAAATTCCAATCAGGCAGATCAGCATACGAATTAAGGTATATCAGCTTTATAAAGGCCGCCGTCAATATCAGGAATATCAACGGAATATTGATTTTGAGTGAGGGGACAGGAAACAGTTTCATTTTGACAATATAGTTGGTCAATCTTCTGAGTCATCCAAAAACCTGCAATGAGAGTCTATCCATGCAAAAAAATGGTGAGGTCTGCAATTCATCAACATTTGGCTTTGCAACTCTTATCATGGGGTGCTATAACTGGCCGATCTTGTAACACCATACGGGGCAGGCTGTTAGGGTTTTTGCGTGTCTGGAGTTGGTTGAGTTCTTGCATACTTTTGGCTTCTCAAATTCGCGGCATACTGATTGCTCAAAGAGCATATAGGAAATAACGGAAGGTTTGGAATATGCGTCCTTGGTACGGAAATACATTACTCCTGATCACCCTCGTTTCGATTTTGACCCTGTCATCTAATCTGCAGGCAGGAGAATTCGGCTCGAACGTGGTTTTATCGCCTATAATAGAGCAGATCTCTACTGAAAGTGATACTATACTTTCTGTAGTTATCTTTCTTGAAAATACCGAGAATGTTGATGCTCTTGCTATGATTAGTAGTGGCAAGCGTCTTTCACGTTCAAACAGAATCAAACAGGTAACAACTTCACTTAAACGCCGGGAAGTATCTGGTTCCAAAGAGATTCAGGCATTTCTTGATAATCATTCTAAAGCGTTAGTTGTAAAACATTGGATTGTACCTGCTTTCACCGCAACTTTATCAATGTCAGATATAGTAAAGCTATCGCAGTTTGAGTCGATTCGTTTGATTGCACCAAACGCTGTATTGATTGCAACTGTGCCGGTTGAGACCTCGCCTGCTCTTTCGCTTGTTACTGGCGTATCAAACCATCTACAGATGATCGGTGTTCCTCAAGTATGGGCCAAAGGATACACCGGCAAAGGACGATTGGTCGCATCTTTTGATACCGGCGTGGATTATGATCATCCCGCTCTTGCATCGAAATGGCGTGGAAATAATGCAAGCTTAGGCGAATCATGGTTCTCGACTATTACTCCCAATAATCCACCATCCGATCGGGTGGGTCATGGCAGTCATACAATGGGTGTTATGATAGGGTCCGACGGGGCGGATACTATTGGAGTTGCACCAAGCGCACAATGGATTACGGCAGGAGTTGTTGATCAGGGGAAATCACTTGATGCAACCCTTTCTGATATTATCCAGGCATTTCAATGGACACTTGATCCCGATGGTGATCCAACAACAACTGACGATGTTCCTGATGTAATTTTGAATAGTTGGGGAATCCCGGCCGGTATTTTTTCTGCATGCGATGATACATTCTGGGAAGTTATAGATGCAGTCGAAGCGGCCGGAATTGTAACAATCTTTTCTGCGGGTAACGAAGGACCGGAGCCGATGACAATTCGTAACCCGGCAGATCGCGCAACGACTCCGACAAACTCATTTTCTGTCGGAGCGGTCAACGAATATCGAGTAGTACCGAATTTCTCCAGTCGTGGACCAGCACCATGCAATACTGCTCAGATTAAACCAGAAGTGGTTGGTCCAGGTGTATCAATTCGATCTGCGGCCAAAGGTGGCGGCTACGTTGAGATGACTGGAACTTCGATGGCTGCTCCATATATTGCCGGTATGGTTGCACTCGCCCGTGAGTTTGATCCCGATGCTACAGTTGAAGAAATCAAATGGGCTATGATGCGTTCTGCTTTGGATAAGGGTTCTGCCGGTGAAGACACTTCATACGGTTATGGACTTGTTAACGCCAATAGAATGATTGAAGAATTGGAAGCTGCATCTAATTTTGGATTTGCAGTAAGTAAAATTGAAACTGGTAGTGGAACTAATGTATTACCTGATGCAAATTCTAATCTCTATTTGACTCTTAACAAGATGCCACTTGATGCTCCTGCCGTTCTGGCCGAACTTGTTGCACTCAATAATAGTCAGGTAGCTGTTTCAGTATCGCAGGCACAATATGTTTTTGGCGGGTCAGAACTTGAGGCCGAAAGTAATCATCCCTTTGAGTTGACAATCGATAAGTCAGTGCCACATGGTTCTGAAGTTAACTTTATAATGATACTTACTGATATTTTTGGTGTATTTATTGACACTCTCGAATTCACTCTCCCTGTAGGATATGAAGCACAGGGGACACTTGGAGAACATATCTCTGGTTCTCTTGCAATGTCAGTGTCAGATTTCGGTCAATTTGGTTTTGCGCCGGGTTCAATTTATAACCTTGAAGGTCATGGTTTGAAGTACGAATCATCGGCCAATCTGCTCTATGAAGGTGGTATTGTTCTCGCAAGTAGTCCAACTGAAATTTCAAGTGCTGTTCGTGATGAATTAGGCAACTTACGTCCTTCTGATTTCTTCCCGGTGGAGGGGCTCTCTACAGGTTGGTTAGATACAGTGCAGGGATTTCATCGCAAAGCAAGGTTCACAAGCAGTGCTAATTCAATTCATGAAGGTATAGTTGTGAATCAGCAAACTGTTGATTTTATCGCTGTTGATGATAATGGGATTATCATTCTCCAGTATTTTCTGGTGAATACTGGTTCATCTGATGTGCCAAGCCTGCGGTTAGGATTTCTGGCTGACTTTGATCTGAACATCGATACTGAATTTGGCGTCTATGATAAGACAAGAAATATTATTTATCAGCAAGCAGATTCTGGACCTCTGGTTGGGCTTGTGCCTATGCAAGGTCTTAGTACATACAAGCTGATACAAAACAAACTGGGTAAGAACGGTCTGTCTAACTCAGAAATATACGATATACTTTCAAGTGACAGCGCAGATATTGATGAACAACAAACGGGCGATCTGATGTTTATGATCGGTTCGGAAAATCTCAATATCAAGGCAGGGGACTCTGCCGAAGTTGCATTTGCAATTGTTGTCGGCGATAATTTGGATGACCTATTCACCAAGGCCGAAAGAGCTCGAGACCGTTATTTTGTTGTTACTTCGGTTGAGCCGACCCCGGGTGAGCTTCCCAATGGCTTTGTATTGGATCAGAATTACCCTAATCCTTTTAATCCAACTACAACTATCTCATTTGAGCTGTCAATAGTGTCTGAAGTTCAGCTTGAAGTGTATAATCTTTTGGGTCAAAAGGTTAGCACATTGCACGGGGGGACACTCGGAGCAGGGAAGCATGAGTTTATCTGGAATGCCCAAAGCGACAATAATGAGGATGTGGCCAGTGGAATTTATTTCTACAGACTACAAGTTAATGATACTGGCAAGAGCCTGAAAATGGTGCTGTTAAGATGAGTGTTAGCTAATTATATTGCTGTAAGAATTGTAAGCGTGATTTCACGCATGATGATAGAGTGAGAAAGGAATCAAAATATGAATTACCACAGGTTTATGCCTCTGTTTGTAATGATAATAATTGTTGGACTGTTGGCAGTTTCGTCTGCCTTAGCTATCGGACCCACAGATGAAGCAGTTGAAAAATTCAAAGCAGATGGTGTGTGGGAGCAGAAGCTTGCCAACCTTCGTCAATTCAAAGAAAATGGCGGATGTTCGCCGAGTGAACATTCTCCGCTGGAATCTTATAGAGCTGGAGCAGGACTCGCCTCAGGAGCAGAGACATTAGATACGGTAATTAATATTATTGTTATCTGTGTTGATTTTAGTGATTGGCCTTCGGAGAGTCAGAGAGTTGCGACTACTACAGATGATTTTCAAACTCTTCTTTTTTCAAAAAAGGGTGTTGATGACGAATTTAATCCAACCGGATCAATGGCTGAATACTATCATGAAAATTCTTATGGTAGAGTAGAAATGACCGGTGATGTTTTCGGTTGGTATCGTATGCCAAATACGTATGCATCGTATATTGGTAATAATGATGGTCTTGGAAGCGGAGGGGCTTTGCTTGCAACTCATGCCGTTCTGGCTGCCAAAGCTGATCTTAATGTAAATTTTTCTGACTACGATAAAGATGGTGATGGGCATGTTGAGGTGATTATTGTTCATGCTGGAGCAGGTGCCGAAACAAATACTTATGGAATCTGGTCGCATCAAGCGATGCTCAGTATCCCACAGGATGTAGATGGAGTTATGGTATCTGATTACACTCTCAACCCAGAGGAGTATGGTTCTAGCATTTCAACTATGGGTGTATTTGCTCATGAATATGGTCATATCTTAGGTCTGCCCGATCTATACGATACAAACCCGGGGTTGAATGGTGGCTCAGGGCTTGGACGTTGGTCAATAATGGCAGGTGGAAGTTGGAATGGTTCTCCGAGTGGTTCAACACCTTCACATTTTGATGCTTATAGTAAAATGCTATTAGGATTTTTAACTCCCGTTTGGATAACTGAAAATATGGTACAGGCAGAACTGCCTGAGGTAGAACATAATCCTGTTGTCTATGGTCTCGGTTCTATACCGGGATTTGCTAATGATGATTTTTGGATGGTTGAGAATAGGCAACGAGTTGGCTTTGATGCATATATTCCAGGATCGGGACTATTGATCTACCATGTCGATCCTTCTATGGGTGGGACTCAGAGCTCTAAATTCAATGATCATTACTTAATTGCAGTCGAACAGGCCGACGGCAAAGATGAACTATGGTTCGGTGGTGCATCAAATGCAGCCGATGCTTACCCTGGAACAACTAACAATCGTGAGTTCCATCATTATTCCAACCCTAACTCTGTAAAGTATGATGGCGAAAAATCCGAAGTTGGAGTCTGGAATATCAGTAACTCTGGTTCAGTAATGTATGCCGATCTTGATGTAACATTCTCAAGACCATGGGTCTTTTTTGCCGAACAGGGTGATTCTGTGAAGCTTCTTGATCCAGCTCCGGGTGGTAACGGAAATGGAATACCGGAACCGGGTGAAATTATTGAAGCATATTTCAAAGTTCAAAACAAAATGTACAAAGGTTACGATCCGTTCTTTACTCTTTCTGTAGATAACTCAATGGTTGAATTCATCCAGAACGATGTTCTTCTAAAATCAAACGTCCTTAGCCATGTTGCTCAATATAATGAAAACGTTATTCCGATTAAGTTTGCACTACCAGAAGATTTTATCTCATTCAATGCAAACTTCCAATTGAAGGTTACTTCAAGTCGGGTGTTTGGATCAGGCGATAATTCTTATCTCACTGATCTTGTTTTTTCCAAGAACCTCGGAACAACACAGCTTTTGATTGTCGATGATGACGGGGGAGCAGGTTATGAAGCACAGGTTCTCGGCATAATGGATCGATTGCAGGTACCGTATGATCTCCATACAGTTGCAACTGGTGGAACACCGCAAATTGATAAATTGAATGATTACTTGATGGTCGTTTGGTTTAATGGCGGTAATTACGGCGTCACAGGTGATATAAATCCAGCAGAAATTGCTGTTATGAGAGAATATCTTGACGGTAGTGGTTCAATTTATCTTTCTAGTATGCAGGGTGCATCACAAATGAATGCGATTGATCCAGTCTTCATGACAGAATATTTCCATATGAATTACTTAAATAGTGGGGTAGTGGGATTAGGTTATATCGGACAGGAAGGCAACCCGGTTGGACAAAACGCATTTTTCTCAATTACACCAACAGCGAATATTAATCCGGCCGATATGCAAATAGTCGAACCAACAGGTGGCGGATCAGCAGCATTTCAATTGTCACCATCTGATCTGATTGGTGGACCAGAATTTGGTGTAGGTGGCGTAACATACGATGGATCATTCCGGACAGTATTTACAACTTTTGGAATCGAATTTGTAGGTAGTGGTTCTGTCCCCAACAATATCCTTTCTGTTGATACACTTATGATGAGAGTTATGAAATTCTTCAGCACCAAACGAATTACGGGAGTCGGGGATGATTATAGAAGTGAGGTGTTACCTAATAGTTTCTCACTTGATCAGAATTACCCCAACCCATTCAATCCGACTACTACTATTTCATACTCTGTTTCGGCCAATAAATCAGATCGAACCAAGCTTATAGTGTATAATACGCTTGGCCAAAAGGTGAAAACGCTCGTCGATAAGGTCGAATCTGTTGGTCATTATACTGTCATCTGGGATGGGCGCGATGAAACTGGAACTACCGTCGCCAGTGGGGTATATCTCTATCGCCTCGAAATAGGGAAGAACCAAGAGTCAAAGAAGATGATGCTACTCAAGTAAAATCTATGTTTTCCGTACCAGAGAAGGGTTGCAGGCTTGCTTGCGACCCTTTTCTTATGTCCTGCAACGACTTAAGTTAGAGATTATATTCACAAAATATTACAAATATTCTTGACATTTCCTCGAAAAAGGCTTAATTGAAATTGAAATTCGATTTCATTTAGCCGATAAAGGTTATAGAGGAGTTACGGAATGAGAGAGTTTTTGAAAACGAAAGGTTTCAAAATGACCCCGCAAAGGGAGATCATATTCCGTGCTTTTTTTGAAATTGGAGATCATGTGACGGTTGATGAACTCTACCGCAGAGTTCGCAAGTCAGACAACTCGGTTGGTTACAGTACAGTCTGGCGTAACCTGAAGCTTATCTGTCGGGTTGGTCTGGCAGAGGAAGTAAATTTGGGAGATGGAGTCACTCGTTATGACCGAGTAACACGCGAACCGCATGGTCATTTCTATTGTGTGCAGTGTAAGCAGGTAACAGAATTCGAGATGGAGGAGATAGTTGCAAAACTTCATCCGATAGCGGATAAGCAGCTGTTCCATGTCGATACAATAAAGTGTGAAATTTCCGGAGTTTGTGAAACATGCCAGAAAAAAACTGACGACGATGACGATACTCCGTTGGTTAGTTAAACACTTTCTTAAATTGAAGAACGAACGAATAAAATATATAGGTTTTGTGGAATGACATCTCTTAATAAAATGACACCCGGGCAAAAAGGTCGTGTCGTAGGATATACCGATGATTCAGCAATCGTAAGAAGATTAGCCGAACTTGGTCTTATTCCGGGACGCGTAGTAACCTATCTTCGCAATGCACCGCTTCGCGATCCGCTTGAAATTCAAGTTGGCCCGAGTTGCCTGTCGCTAAGACATGCCGAAGCTGCTCTGGTTGCGATTGAGATTGAAGAATAATAATTCTTCGACAAAGATTGCAGCTTTTAAATGGCAGATAAAGTGTTAGCCACACAGACTACTGATGTAGCAATCTGTGGTAATCCAAACTGTGGAAAAACCACAGTCTTCAATGCAATTACGGGGCTCAGACAAAAGGTCGGCAACTATTCCGGTGTTACGGTCGAAAAAGTTACCGGTCAGTTTCAA
The DNA here is from genome assembly GCA_030591625.1 of Candidatus Zixiibacteriota bacterium. Lineage (GTDB taxonomy): Bacteria > Zixibacteria > MSB-5A5 > GN15 > FEB-12. Next base: position 5,914 of record JAUVAR010000009.1, on the reverse strand, counting down.
TTGGAGTCTCATCCTGACAAAAATTTCAATCTGATCGATATCCCCGGGACATATTCGCTGGCCGCTTTTTCCCCCGATGAATATATCGCAGCTCAGGCATTGTTCGGAAGTATTGCCGATGAAGCAGCTCCTGATATTATTATATGTGTAATTGATGCAACTAATCTTGAACGAGGGCTATATTTCCTCTATCAAGTGATGCAAATCGGATGTCCGATTGTTGTCGCACTAAACATGATCGACCTTGCAGACCGTCGAGGATTGAGTATAGATGCGAAAAAACTTTCGCATCTTCTTGGTGATATTCCGGTCGTTCCGGTTATTGGAAGTAAAGGTCAGGGTATCGAGGAGTTAAAAAAAGCTCTTGGTGAATCTGTCGAAAATCGTAGTTATGGCAACTCGAAAAGATATGATAGTGACGCATACAAAATTGCCGAAGATCTTTTTTCGGATGTCGAAGTCAGACCGACAACTTTAGCTGAACAGTTTAGAATTCTATACGACGAAAACGGACAGGCCGAACAGGAGTTTGCCTCCAAAGTTTCATCATGTTGTATGGAAGCGATTAAAAAAGCACGTGTTAGTATCAAATCGAAATTTGGATCACTCTCGGCCGGAGAAACATTCCCACTTACCAAAAATGCGGCTGAACTGTTCAAGGCAGTCGTAACCGAAGGTGAACGCAAGAGTATCTCGATTTCAGATAAGATTGATAAAGTGCTGCTACATCCCATTATCGGACCGATCCTCTTGATATCAATAATGACCCTAATCTTCCAGTCAATTTTCAGTTGGGCCGAACCTTTGATGGGAATAATCGACACACTCTTCTCAGCGGTCTCTGCACAAGTTGAGTTGGCAATGGATGACGGCCCTCTTCGTTCGCTCCTTATAGATGGTATTATTGGCGGAGTTGGATCAGTTCTAATATTTCTGCCTCAGATTATTATTCTATTCTTGTTTGTGTCGTTACTTGAAGATTCAGGTTATATGCCTCGTGCAGCTTTCTTGGTTGATCGTGCTTTCGGTTGGTGTGGTTTGTCGGGTAAATCATTTATTCCGATGCTATCATCATTCGCCTGTGCAATCCCCGGAATTATGGCGACCCGAACGATAGAAGATAGAAAACTAAGATTCATTACAATTATAGTCTCACCGCTAATGTCCTGCTCGGCCCGTTTGCCGGTCTATGCTATAATGATTGCAGCCTTTGTCCCGCACAAGACATACTTGGGCATTTTTAATTCACAGGGGATAGTTCTCGCATCGTTATATGGAATGGGAATAGTTGTCGCAGTAATAGTCTCGTTTATCTTAAACAAACTATTTTTGAAAACTGAACGTGGCAGCTTCCTGATGGAGATGCCATCATATAAAGTACCAACACCTATTTCGATATTCATAAGAGTCTTCAGTCGTGCCAAATCTTTTGTCTTCCGTGCAGGAACAGTCATCTTTGCAATCACTGTTATTATTTGGGCGATGAGTTATTATCCTCGTTCGGAAGAAATAGCGATCAAGTATCAAACCCAGACGGCCGAAGTAGAGGCGCTCTACGAGAGCCGCGTTTCAGATAATCAAAACGCTCTTTCACCTGACGTATTGTTTGAAGAAAAAGAATCTGCTGTGCTGGCAATTGCCAACGAAGAAGCAGGTGCAAATCTGAGAAACTCATATTTTGCACGTATTGGAAAGGTTATTGAACCTCTGTTTTTGCCTCTTGGCTGGGACTGGAAAATCACGATGGCCACTCTGGCATCATTCCCTGCCCGTGAAGTGATTATTGCCACCCTTGGAACAATTTATAATCTGGGTGCGGAAGTAAATGAAGAGGATTCATCATTGATGGATCGCATGAAAGCAGCGAAGTGGGAAGATGGCCCTCGGGTTGGACAGCCGGTTTATACCTTACCTGTAGCCCTTTCGATTATGGTTTTCTTTGCGCTCTGTTGTCAGTGTGGAGCTACCCTTGTAACGATTAGACAAGAGACTAACAGTTGGTTGATACCGGCGGGTGTCTTTTTGTACATGACCGTACTTGCATACGTTGCAGCGTTAATTGTTTATCAGGTAGCATCGGGGGTAATGGGATGGTAGATTTATTCTCACAAACTACAGTAACAATTGCAATAATATTTCTCTCGTTCTCCTATCTCATTTTCTATTTTATGAAACGTCAGAAAGAAAAATCTTCCTGCTCCAAGTGTAGTGGCTGTAGCCCAAAACAATCTTCTGTTAAATCAAATCAGGACTCAAACAGCTGGAACGTTTGACCTTCGGAGCCAGAGCCTGTATATTGCTCACCGGAGGATTATCAGACTGAAAAGTGCCGGATTCATAACTCAGGGTCAGTATTTACAATCGGATAGCTTTATTCACACCCTCGATTCACGGGTGAAGCTCGCCCTTGCGCTAATACTATCTATCGCCTCGTTGATGACAGAAAGTAATAGCTTTAATCTGATACTTATTATTGGACTGGTTTTCTGTTTGATTCGCTTTACAGGTGGCTGGCCGGTTCTGCGTGGTATGCTTAAACCGATTCTCATAATGGTGATAATCACCTCAGCTTATCATATTATTTTTGTCCGAGGCACAGGCTCTGGTAGTTACGATCTGTTCGGGTTACAGATAAGTCAGGATGCAATTGATGGTGCTATCTTTTATTCGGGTCGTTTGGTTATGTATATGCTCATGATGACAGTCCTGATGAAATCGACCAATGCTACCGAGATTGGTGATGCGATATTGTTTTTCTTAAAACCTTTTCGTTTGATAAAATTACCGGTCGATCATATTGGACTGATGCTCTTCATTGCAGTTCGTTATATCTCTGTACTTGGTGATGAATTGTCATCAATACGTGCTGCTCAACTTGTGCGAGGTATGAGATTCGATGGCAATTTAATCACTCGCACCCGCAAATCGATTTCGTTGGTCGCTCCGTTATTCAGTTCAACCTTGGCCCGAGCGGACCGTTTGGCCGTTGCTATTAAAGGACGTGGTTGGGGAAATGATATCTCCCGAACTTCATACCGAATAGATTCTATCGGCCTGTCTGATCTGATCGTATTGATTGGAGGAAGTAGTCTTGTAGTCTCACTTCTATTGTTTGGAGACAAACTTTGAGCGAACGTAATATCAAACTGACAATTGAATATGAAGGTACAAACTATAGCGGTTGGCAGTCGCAACAAAATGCGTCAACTATTCAGGATAAAATCACCGAAGCAATTGCAAGTGTTACAGGGCAAAGGGTGAATCTGATTGGGGCTGGTCGAACCGACACCGGTGTGCATGCTCTCGGACAAGTTGCTAATTTCAATATCGAACATAATATCGAAACAGAGCGTTTCCGTGATGCGATCAATTATTATCTCCCAGATGATATCAGAATAGTTGAGTCAGTTCAGGTGGATGACGAATTTCATGCTCGCTTTGATGCGAAATTTAGGCGATACCGCTACCTTGTAGGACTTAAACCGACTGCGATATACCGAACTCAGCGGTGGTTCCAGAAATCTCTCGATCGAGATATTCTTTCAAAAGCTGCTGAGATTATTAAAGGAGAGCATGATTTTAAGGTTTTTTGTATTTTAGCCTCCAGAAAAGAGGATAATCGCTGTATAATCGAGCATTCCCAGTGGTGCCAAATTGGGCCTTTACTTGTTTATGAGATCAGAGGAAACAGATTCCTGCACAGCATGGTAAGGTCTTTGGTCGGTGCGATGGTTAATATTGCAAGAACTGATAAAGACCTCAACCCACAGAACTTGACTTTGGACCGATTGAGAGATATTTTAGACGCTCCCGGAGAGGAGAGGGTCGTTTTTACGGCACCTGCTCATGGACTGTATCTCGTTTCGGTTGGCTATTAAGAAATAAGTCGCTGTGAATAACAGACTTAAAGTTAGCCTCGAAAGTAAATATTTTTATCGCACCGGACAGAGTGTCTGTTGGGGCGAAGTTGAGAAAGTGAATAGAACCCGATGATCGAACGTTATACATTGCCAGAAATGGGCAGCATTTGGACCGATCAAAATAAGTATGCCACCTGGCTCAAAGTTGAAGTCGAAGCCTCAAGAGCGATGGCCCGAAGCAAAGTTATTCCGGCGGCAGCTTTTAAGGTTATCGAAAAGAAAGCCGACTTCGATGTTGACCGTATAAATGAAATTGAACTTGAAGTCAATCATGATGTAATTGCATTCCTGACTTCGGTTGCTGAGTATGTTGGTGAAGAGGCTAAGTATATTCATTTTGGATTGACTTCATCGGACGTATTGGACACAGCTTTAGCTCTCCAGATGAAACAGGCCGCAGCATTGATCGACAAGAAAATTGATATCGCTCTGCGTCAAATTAAGAAACTTGCAAAAGCATATAAATCTACGCCTTGTATCGGACGAACTCATGGTGTTCTTGCCGAACCGACAACTGTAGGACTTAAGTTTGCTGTCTGGTACACGGCTCTGAAACGCCGTCGCGAAACATTCAAAGTGGCTGCCAAAAATGTTTCTGTAGGAATGATTTCTGGAGCGGTTGGAAACTATGCCAACATTGATCCTAAAATTGAAGCTGCTGTTTGCAAAAGTCTCGGCCTGGGAGTTGCCGAAGTATCAACCCAGGTTGTACAAAGAGACAGACATGCTGAATTTATTTCAGCTATTGCGTTATTAGGTTCGTCGCTTGAACAGTTTGCAACCGAAGTAAGAAACCTTCAACGCACAGAAATCAACGAGATGTGTGAAGGTTTTGCCAAAGGCCAAAAAGGTTCATCGGCAATGCCACACAAGAAGAACCCAATCACAGCCGAACGGATAACCGGGATAGCTCGTCTCTTGCGTGGCTATACCATACCTGCCATGGAAAATATACCGCTCTGGCATGAACGAGATATTGCGCATTCATCGGTAGAACGAATCATCATTCCTGATTCGACTATATTGATTGATTACGGTCTTCAGAAATTTATCGGTCTTTTAAACGGCCTCGTGATAAATGAAAAAAGAATGCTCGAAAATATATTCTACGGTGGTGGCCTTGTCTTCTCGCAGCGTCTGCTTCTGAAACTAACCGAACCGATCGGTTCTCGTGAAAAAGCATATCGTTTGGTTCAAAAGAGCGCCATGAAAGCAGCTTCCAGCGGTGGAATGTTCCGTGATTTGGTCACTAAAGATAAAGAGATACGAAAGTATCTTAAGCTCACAGAGATTGACAAATGTTTTGATCTTTCTTACTACACAACTAATGTAAATAAAATATTCAAGCGGGTATTTGGTTCATGATAGCACGCGAAGGTTTGATATTTATTTTTATCGGCTTAGTGCTGACGATCGCAACGATCTGGCTGGCCAACCGAACGAATAGCTACACTCTTTTTGGTGTTTCACTCGTTACAGGCTTGCTGACAATTTTTGTCACTTTCTTTTTCCGTGATCCGGTCCGTACCTCGTCGGCCGCCGCTAACGCAATTATATCACCGGCTGATGGTCGTGTTGTTGTCATAAAGCAGCTTGAATCGCATCCGTTTGTTGGGGACTCGGCTGTCCAGGTGTCGATATTTCTATCGGTATTCAATGTTCATGTTAACCGTGTACCTGCAAATGGCATGATTGATTACGTGAACTACAACGAGGGTGAATTTCATGTCGCTTATGCAGATAAAGCATCCTTGCTAAACGAACAGACCGAAATAGGAATGACTACCGAAAATGGCACAAAGCTCGTTTTTAAACAGATTGCTGGTTTGATAGCGAGAAGAATTGTCTGCAAGTTGGAAGCGGGCGACACAGTCACACGAGGGGATAGATTTGGTTTGATAAGATTTGGTTCAAGAGTCGATCTGATCCTTCCTGCGAGTGCATCTATTGATCTTAAAATTGGCGACAAAACTCTTGGTGGTGAAACAGTAATC
>JAUVAR010000065.1 GCA_030591625.1 Candidatus Zixiibacteriota bacterium | reverse complement strand
GTCGGGACACACTACCAAAATCAGGACTAAAATATGTCGAACAAATTCTTGCAAAGTTCAAAAAGATAGGACTTGGAAGAATCGCTACAGTTGGTGGACGCTACTATTATATGGATCGTGACAAACGGTGGGAACGTAACGAAATTGCCTACCGGGCAATTGTTCGCGGTGAGGGAGAACGATTTAAAGACCCGCTTGAGGCGATAAGAAAATCTTACGAAGCTGACGTTACCGACGAATTTATGCTTCCGGTTGTGATAGATCATGGCGCTCCGCAGATAGGACGTCTTAACGATGATGATGCTGTGTTCATGTTCAATTTCAGGGCAGATCGGGTGCGTCAGATTTCGCACATCCTTTGTGGGCGTGAAATACCCGGCTACCCGCATCCTGAAAACCGTAAGATCAATTTGTTCACGATGACAAATTATGATGTCGCTATGACTGAGGCGACAGTTGTATTTAATCCTAATCGGCTCGAGAATATTTTGGCCGATGTTCTCTCGGAAAACAATATCAAACAGCTTCGCACCGCAGAAACCGAAAAGTATGCGCACGTTACTTTCTTTTTCAACGGAGGTGTGGAAAAACCTGTCGAGGGAGAGAGTCGGGATATGATCCAATCTCCCAAAGTCGCAACCTATGACCTTCAGCCGGAAATGTCGTTGCCTGAAGTAACTGACAATGCTGTTGAACGAATCAATTCTGGCGAGTTTGGGTTTATCCTTTTGAATTATGCCAACTGTGATATGGTTGGACATACTGGAGATTTTGAGGCAGCCAAGACTGCGGTTGAAGCGGTCGATGGCGGGCTTGGAAGATTGCTTGAGGCTCTACGAAAACAAAACGGTGTAGCAATTATCACTGCCGATCATGGCAACGCCGAAATGATGGTCGATCCAAACAGTGGTGGTCCCTGGACTGCGCACACAACAAATCATGTCCCATGCTTTGTTTACGATCCATCTGGTCAATTGAAAAAAGATGATCATAAAAGTATCTCATTACGTGAGTCTGGCATACTGGCTGACATTGCGCCTACTGTTCTGGAGATAATGAATCTGCCTATTCCAAGTCAGATGACTGGCAATTCTTTAATAGCAAGAGGATAGTCACCTGTTGAACTTTCTTAAGTCAATCGTAAGAATTATCATTCCGAAAGAACCGGAAGTCAGGATGCGACGCTTAGAACTGACGTTTTGGGCTTTTCTATTGTCACTCGCCTACTATTCGCTTGGGCTTGGTTTCATCGCATGGTTTGCATTGGTCAGGCCAATTATGATTATATCAAAACTGGATGGGCGTACTGCGTTCTCATCGGCCTTCCTGTTTGGATATCTTTTTAATCTGTTTACGATCTATTGGGTCGCAATGGTCACACCACCCGGGATGGTCGTCGCGGTCGCTCTAATGGCATCATATTATGCGATCGGTCTTTTCACTTTCAACAGGCTTTATAAACTACGTCCAATCTTTGGCATCATTGCTCTCCCGATTCTTTGGACCGGGATAGAATATTTCCGCACACTTACAGAAGTCGCATTCCCCTGGTCTGACCTCGGATACACTCAGGCAGATTATCTGTATATTCTTCAAATAGTATCTGTCATCTCGGTACATGGCCTTTCATTTTTAATTGTTACTGTCAATGTCATAATCTGGCAGATTTTTAGATCAACTGTATCGGCAGAACGAAAAGTAACCGCCTCTTTTGCATCTCTTGCTATTGTTATTGCTTTGTTGGCGTTTGGGTGGATCTGTCTTCCACCATATCCGATTGATGGCACCTACCGCATAGGTTTGTTGCAGGGGTCAGTCAGCCTGCAGGATAAGTTGGCTGGTAGCCCGCAGGTATCATTTGATATTTATGATTCATTAACTCAATCTATTTCAGATGAGAATGTACAGCTTTTTGTCTGGCCGGAAACATCGGCACCCACATATCTTTCACATTCAAGGGTAGATCGTAAGATAATTGGTGATATCGTCAGTAAGAGTGGCGCGTATCATCTGGTCGGTGCGCTTGGAGCAGGGTGGCATAGCGGAAAACAGGTAGCCTACAATTCCTGTTATCAATTCTCTCCAACCGGACGCTTTCAAACCCGGTATGACAAAGTAAAGCTGGTGCCATTTTCTGAGCAGGTGCCATATCAGGATGAACTACCGTTTCTGCGCAAGGAATTCCTGACACAGTATCTTACATTTATTGAGACATACAATGTTCAATGGTGGTCTGATTTCAGGCCTGGTGATTCACTCGTTATTTTTGAGGCAGATTCTGTGCTTTATATGGTAGCGATCTGTTTTGAATCGACTTTCCCCGAGTATATCCGAGAAGGAATCAGGCGTGGAGCACATTTTGTGGTCGGTATTACAAATGATACCTGGTTTGGTGAATCGGTTGGTACTTATATGCATTCCCGTATTTTCAGAACCAGAGCTGTAGAAAATCGCTGTTGGATGGTCCGAGCGGCTAATTCCGGAATCAGCTATTTTGTTGATCAATATGGTCGTTTGAGACAGGAGCTTCCAATAAGCCAACAGGGTGTTTTGGTCGGTAATGTTGGACTGCTTGAAGAGTATTCATTATTTACACGTTGGGGTGATTTTACCGGTTTGCTATCTTTCTTGTTGTCACTCGGGCTAATTGCTATATTATTTGTGCTATGGTTAATTGGCAAACTAAGATCAAACTAATCCTCACCATCCTGATAACACTTGCGTTAGCCTCGGGCTTACAGGCGCAATCAGGACTCTGGCATTCGCTCACTTCGCACAAAGAAGTCCGAGCGATGAAAATTATCAATGGCGAAGTATGGGCTGTATCATCGGGTGGCTTGATTCGCATTTTTGATCCCGACATGCCTGCTGATCTGCTTACAAATGTTGATGGCCTCGGTACGGTTGATCTGATGGATATTATGCAGGATGAAAGCGGTGATGTCTGGGTTGCAGGTCTGGGACAATTGGTAAATATATCTAATAACTTCGAACGATTTCCAACAAAGCCAGAGTATGGGGTTATCAGGCTTAACACCCTCGCAGATGATGGCAGTAATATTTGGATCGGTTCAGATTCAGGGTTAATACAATTTTCCAAAACATCCATAGATGGTGGTATTTTTAGAAACCGATTTGCAATAAGATCTGTAAACCCATTTCCTGTTGTAAATGATATCATGCTTGAAGGTTCAATGATTTGGCTGGCAACCACGAGCGGTTTGTCAGTCGCCGATCGAACTGACCCAACCCAGATGCTTGCCCCCTCTAACTGGACACACTTTGATATCAATACAAACCCTGAGCTTGAATCGAACACTATTCTAAGAGTTGTCAAGTTCGAAGATTCAATCTATGTCCTGACCGATGAACGGCTCTTCAAAATTTCCGAAGGAATAGACACAACTTTCACTCCTGTCGTTTTTGATACAGCCGGTACAATGTATGATTTGCAGGTTGAAGCTGACACTATGGTTGTTTATTACTGGCGATCAATCGGCATGATACAAAACGACAGCATTGTTTCATCGATCCTCTCCTGGCCCCCACCGATTACAGGTATTGGAACAGGAACTTATAGATGGGCAGTGCTTGATAATGGGTTGGGCATTTTTGAAAACCGTTCAGGTAGTTTGGTTGAATACGTGCATACCGGAACTCCTGGAAACAGTGTTACCGATATATCGATAGATGATGATGGCTCTGTGATGGCTGGTTTCTCATTAAAGCTTTCAGCCGTACTTGAAAATTTTGATCTCAATAAATGGAACAAAGATTTTTATAGCCCCGGACATCCCACAACACACTTATTCCATGGCAACTTTGGCAACCGATGGGTTGGCACAATCGGTGGAGGATTGTGGCGTCTTAATGGTGATACAGCAATACGTTATAACGATACTATCAATAACTCAACGATTGTTGGCAACAATGATGACCCCCCAATAAGTTATTTCTATTCGGTTATTACAGGTCTTGACTTTGATGGTCCTTATCTGTTTGCCTCTTGTTTTAAAGCCTACGATAATAACCCGGTAGCCTTCGCACAACTTGATGCGACAGGCAATCCGGTTGCATGGGGTTCATTGGGTTTATCCGATGGCATCACAGACGTCGATATTGTTACACTCGACCTCCACGACAACATTCTTGTAGCAGGATCAGGAAATACAGGCATATTCTATTGTGAAATTGGAACTGATCCGTTTGATAAGTCTGACGATGTTCTAACAAATTTTCGCACCGCCAATTCATTGCTGCCATCTGATCTTATCAGAGTTGTGAAATTTTCACCTGATGGTGAACTATGGGCTGGTACTAATTTTGGCCTCTCACACCTGGTTGAATCACTGGGGCAAGAAGGGGAGATAGGAAGATGGGTTTTGTTGGAACCATCTGGTTTTGGACCTGACATTACTGCTATCGAATTTGACAGTCGTGGGAATGCCTGGGTGGGAGCGAGCAATGGACTCTTATTTATCTCTGTGTCAGATGGAAGCTTTGAACATTTTACAACTGCTAATTCTGATCTTGTTTCGGATGATGTCCGGGCTATTACTGTAGCACCCGTAACAGGTGATGTTTGGGTCGGAACTTCCGATGGTATCTCAATTAAGTATTCGATAACCGGACGGTTAACGCCAAAAATAGATTCTATTCTGGCACATCCAAACCCATTTGTAATCAGATCATCATCAGATCAACTTGTTTTTCCGTTTGAAGGTCAATATACAATCAGGATATTCAATATGGCCGGAGAACTTGTCTGGAAGGTTGAAGAGCTTTCCCAGGCAACATGGGATGGTCGTAACCAAAACGGAGAACCAGTCGCACAGGGAGTTTATCTCTTTGTTCTGCGAGATGCAGAAGGACAAGTTGGCACTGGTAAATTCCTGCTTGTGCGTGAGCAATGAGTGTTACCAGAATCCCGTATGCTGATCTTGATGAGAAACTGAAGAACCAACTTCAGAAAAGTTCCCTGTTTGCATCGGAGTCATTCTGTAATCTTTTCAAAACTGCAGGTGGTAACCCTGTCTGTTTTTTACTCTCAAATGAAAATCATCCAACCGTAGCATTGGTCGGTGTTGAATTTGGACTAAGTATTTTCAAGCGATTTCAATCTATGCCTGATGGATGTTATTCAAGCTTGATTTCTCTGGATGGTAATGATCCGATCAATTCACGCGATGCACTTAATATATTGGATGCGGTCAAAAATTGTGGATATACCAAGAGTTTCATCTTTGATTATCATTCGCATTTCCCCAAAGTGACAAACTATACAGTTAGCATATGTACTACTCAAATTGCAAGTATCTCTCCAGAATGGCAGCCACCGGACAAAAAGCTTCTCTCAGAAATTCGTAAAGCGGAAAAAGAAGGTGTTGAAATCATACCCTACGACAAAGAGAAATATGCTGATCAGTTTTATTCTCTGGTCGAATCTACTGCCCATCGTCATGGTAAAAAAGCTTGGTATTGCTTGGAGTTTTATGATTCACTCGCTGACCTTGCCTGTACTGATAAACGAATTGATTGGACAATCGTAACTCATGATAGCAAGCTTGCAGCCTCGCATATTAATTTCAGAATCAATGACACACTTATAAATTGGCAAGTGCATTTCGATAAGAAGTATTCATTCTTAAAACCTAATCAGTATCTTTTGTATCGTGCGGCTATCAAGGCTGCACAAGCAGGAGCTAAGTTTTTAAATCTTGGTGCTACCCCGTCCGATGCCGAATCGCTTGAAGCCTACAAAAGAAAGTGGGGCGGACAGGAGTATCGCTATAATTGCATTGAGATGAAATCATTGTTGGGTAAACTGTTTTGAACGATAACAGATTTAGAGTACTCATGTTGGCCGATGCCAGATCATTTCATACTGAACGTTATGTTCGGCAGATGCGCAAACATCGCTGTAATGTACTACTCGTTTCCCTGGAAGATGGCGGACCACATCATTTCAAATTGAAGCATCACACTCCATTAAGTCAACTTCACTATCCTTTGGCTCAATATGAAGCTGCTGCTATCGCACGAAGGTTTAAACCTGATATTATCAACCCGCACTTTATATCGGGTTATGGGCACCTTGCATCGTTTGAGCGAATCAAATCAATTGCACCAATTGTTAGTCATATATGGGGCTCGGATGTGTTGCTCGTTCCGACGAAATCCCCTTTGCACCGTCGGAAAGTTCGTCGTGCTCTAAATAAAGCATCGTTGCTCATAGCTGACTCACAATTTATTATGAACAAAGCAAAGAGAATAGGCGGTTCGAAAACTGAGGAAGCGATCATACCGTGGGGGATTGAAAAACGATATATTCCTGATACATCTAATCGTGAACGTTTTGGTTCACCGCTTAAAATTATTGTCCCTCGACCGCACCTCGCTGTTTACAGAAATGAGCAAATCATAGATGCCCTCGCTCCGTTGATTAAAGAAAAGAAAGTCAAGCTGACGTTTCCCGATTGGGGTTCGGGAGTCAAAAGTTTTGCTCAACATTATAAAAAGAGTAGCAACGATGGTCTTATACTGTATGAGCGTCTGCCACGTGAACAGTTCATGAAACTGATGAGCACAAATGATATATATTTGTCTAATTCAAGTTCTGATTCATCGCCTGCCTCAATGATTGAAGCGATGGCGCTGGGGCTTATTCCTGTTGCTGCATCGCATCCCGGGCTGTCAGAATGGTTGACCAAAGATAATGGTTTTGAATACGATAGTAATGATATGTCAAAGTTGACAAACACAATCCAATTGCTAATCGATTCAACTAAGGACTTCAATCAGATGCGGGAGAGCAATATTGCGATGGTTCACAAGCGCGGTATATTTGAAAATAATATAGAGCATACTATCGAATTGATGAAACGACTTGCTGGATGGAGTCGTGCATGAATAAACGTGTTCTGCTTGTTGCCTATTATTTTCCGCCCCTTGGATTGGCCGGAATCGGCCGTCCGCTTGCTCTTTTTGAAAAACTATCCAATTTCGGATATGACTGTCATATTCTGACAGTAAAAAATGTCGCTTACCGAGCGTTCGAACCTGAATTGCTTGCAACTCTTGATGATTCAAAAATATTCAGATCCGGCTCTTATGATCCGCAACGTTTGTTATACTTGCTTGGTGGGCGTAAGATTGGACGAACAGCTATTGAAAAAGCAAAACCAGCTTCACAACGATTCTTTCCCGACTCAAAAGTTGGCTGGGTTGATCCGGCAATCAGGCTTGGTCGCAAATTATGTAAAAAATATAACTACGATGTAATACTATCGACTTCACCTCCAGTTTCGGTTCATCTTGTGGGTGGTAAATTATCACGTCAAACAGGAATCCCCTGGGTCGCAGATTATCGTGACTACTGGACAATGCGCACAATCGAAGATACATACGATGATCCCAAAAGAATTGAGCGTGCATCGGTTTTGCGAGATTGGGTTAGTCGTTCGGCCAAAGCAGTTGTTGCCGCAAATAATGCCGCTGCGAAATACGTTGGTGCTCAGCATACAATAATGAATGGTTACAACGAAAAATTGGCGAACAACTGGATCAGCCCGCCTCCCAATGATTCTATAAATATCGGTCTGTTCGGACACCAACTCGAGAAGGAAGAATTCGAACGCTTGTTTGCATTGCTAAAACATCTTCGAACTAATCAGCCCGAAACATATAAACGAATAAAGCTTGTGCAGGTTGGTGATCTCAATCAAAGTTTATTCAATGAATGGTTGCACGATGAAGGTTTGGATGTTAAGATTGTTTATCATGGCCGTCTTGAGCGAGAAGAAACGATCCGCACTCTTTCGAGTGTACATCTATTCTATTTCATTGTGAGCCGTGCGCCTAAGGCCGATTATGTTCCATACCGGACATTTGATATCATCGCCTCAGGAAGACAGTTAATTGTCGATGTTCATCCCGACAGTGAGACATGGAATCTCGTTGAACCCTCAGGGAGAGCCGCACTATTTGACGAAAACAATGTTGAGAGAACTGCTGGTCTTGTACGATCAATTGGTGAATCAATTGCGGATGGAAGCTATTCGTTCAAACCGCTTGATGATTTTGCAGCGCAATATTCATCCGATGCTATGGTCGGCAGGTTTGCTAAACTTATGGATTCTATCGAATGAACAAGAATAGTCCGTTAATCTCAGCGATTGTGATTACATATAACGGCATGCGATTTTTACCTGACTGTATGCGTACGCTTTCAGATGATTTAAAAAACCTATCGCACGAAATCATAGTTGTTGATAATGGATCATTAGATGGTTCGATAGAATTTATTAGAAAGAATTATCCGAACACAAATCTTCATGCCAACGAGACAAATCTCGGTTTTGCACAAGCTGTAAATATTGGTATCAAAGCGTCGCATGGACAATATGTTTACATCTTAAATCAGGACCTACGCTTTCGCAATGGTACTGCAGTGAAGTTACTTGAACGACTCAAGCAGGATGAAACGATCGGTTTGATCGGGCCAGGGTACGTTGACTTTGACGGAAAACCCCATCGTTCAGCAAAAAACATTCCTTCGTACCGGCATGTTATCTATCACGCTTTCTTCCTTGATCGTATATTCTATAAGCATCGCGAACTAAATAGCTGGAATATTGGCGACTTTGATCATAATGTCGAACGGTTTGTCGGGCAACCGATGGGGGCAGTTATGTTATTGCCACGAACAGTTATTGATATCGTAGGTCTAATGGATGAACGCTTCCCGATACTTTTCAACGATGTTGACTATTGTCATCGTATTGATGAGGCAGGCTATAAGTGTCTATACTATCCTGACGCAACTGTCGAGCACTACATTGGTGGTTCGACATCGCGGCAGCCAATAAAACATCGTTGGATTAGCCACATGTCATTCTATCGTTATCTTCGAAAATATGCACAACCAATCGAATGGCCCTTACTTTGGTTAAGTGGTCTGTTGCTCACTATTGGGATAGTTCCAGTAATAGTTATTGATTTAATCCGTGGCAATAAACGGACATAATGCTATAGTACAATCTTATCATTGAAACTATCAAGAGACGTGTTATTCTTTTGAATGAATTCAAACGCCAGGATAATCGTAACGATGTTTTCTGTAGCTGTTGACGATATATCTGTGCGAAGATCGACTATTGATTTCAAAATATCATTATTAAGAATGTGCAACGCTACATCTGAATTCTCTATTTGATCTGCTAAGATATTATTCCAGCTTGAAGCAACGAGTGATTTTGGTTTTCTATAAACTAATTTGCGGATATGATGAGCCAAGCTGGGATGTTGTGAAATTTTACGACCAAGCATTATACGTCTTGAATACGATGCCGCTGCCGGAGCAAGATTGCGGTTAGCATCTTTTACATTTGAGATGTCACGATTCAGATGCATAAGAAAAGCTCGAAACAGTTTATGGTCCTTCTTTAGTTGTGACGGGCAACACATCGCCGTCTTAAAAAATTGATTGGAATAAAACGGAGAACAGCTCCAGAAGAATTGCCTGTTACGATCTTCACCCTCGAACAACCAATTGGTTGCACGTTCAGATATCATAAAGTGTACGTACATTCCTGAGTATGTGCTTTCGGGATACCAGGCTATTACATTTCTAACAGATTCAAATAAATCATCAGGTTCGATTCCTGCTAAACTTGCAGCACTCTTTAAGTCACAAAGCTTATGACGTGCAATAATATATTCTGTAAGAGAAACTGTTGAATTGAAATTAATTGTTGGTGCAAGATCAGGAAGAAGTTTATCTCCACCATCTCCAGAAAAATAAGTTACATTCTGGCCACAGAGATTTTTAATTGCATGAAAGAATGTATAGTCAAAAGCGTTGGCCGCACTTATCAACCCACCTTTTGATTTTATAATATTAGTAACATCGGCACTGCTGCTGTTTGCAACATTTACAAGCGTCCAGTCAACGCCGAGAGTTAAAGCAAGCTCTTTCGCAACCCGTGAATCGTTACTCTCTGATCCATCGGCGTTGGTGAACGTCCAGCATGAAAAAGGAACCTGGGCTTTTTTCAAAGCAGCGCCGACTGCACGAGAGTCAAGACCACCACTCAAAGAAAGTACAGCACTATCATTTAAGGCTGCCTGTTGCTTTGAAGCATTGATAAACTGAGAACAGAGCTGCTCGACTGTTGTGTCAATGCTTATGTTATCTTGTGTGTCATCAAAATTGAAATTGTGTAGGCGAGTAATCTCAATCGTTCCTCCTGATTGTTTAATCATTGTAGCCGGTGCCAGGCGTTTGATATTCTTAATGTGTGTATTTGTGCCAAGTGAATAACCAAACAGCAAATATTGTCCGAGAGCAACAGGGTCAGCCTCACAATTTGGAATGAGTTTGCTCAGTGCAGTAAATTCCCGACTGGCAATAAACGTATTCTCCTGATCGTAATAATAAACCGGTAGTCGTCCAAGAATATCGTTGAACAAAATCCATTGTTTGCGATCATTCGAAATTATTGCAATAACAAAATCACCATCT
>JAUVAR010000217.1 GCA_030591625.1 Candidatus Zixiibacteriota bacterium | reverse complement strand
TGTAAATTTCTATAACATCGAGACCTTCTTTGAAAATCAACTTAGTAATGCCAGCATCGAAAAAGAGTGCTGCTAATGATTCTTCCTTAGATTTATCTGTAAAGACAATTTCGCCATCTAAGGTAAGACATGTTTTTTGAATGATCAGGCAGGTCTCACCATGTTCGGTCGCGAGTTCTTCAAGTTTTTCGGAAAACGTTCTTTTGAGCGATTGCGGTAGAGGATTGTTCTCTGGATAGAGCGAAACTACTTTTATAACTTTAAGGAGATCTCTAAGGATAAGACGGAAGTCCTGCATCCTTTGTATCTCTTTTTTCTGTAGTTCGTGTGCATCCATTGTAGTAACTCCTATCCCCCTATTTTCGGCATATTTAGCTTCTTAATTAGTAGAATATGAGAGATAAAAAAAACCGGACAAAGGAATTGTCCGGCTTTGAATTCAGGCTTTAAAAAACTTACAATAGTTCGATTTTCTGACGGTTCTTTTTGACCAATTTGGTTGCATTTCGGGTATCAAAAACTGCAACTGCATTATTCACAATCCATTGGTAATCGAAATCAGAATGATCTGTGAGGATAACAACTAAGTCAGCTTTGGCAATAAGCTGGGTAGTCAGTTTGGTCGAACGGTTAATTCCATCTTTCCATCTGAAACTATCTACATGAGGGTCGTTGAACTTTACTCTGGCTCCCCTGTCCTCAAGAAGTTTGTAAACATCGAGGGCGGGAGATTCGCGAATATCCTGAATATCTTTTTTGTATGCAATTCCGAGTAAAAGGATTGAGCTTTTGTTAACTGCTTTGGCGAATCGATCATTCATGAATGCACTGATTCTATCAACCACCCACTCAGGCATAGCTGAATTCATTTCACCGGCAAGTTCAATAAAACGTGCATAGTAATTGAGCGATTTTAATTTCCATGAAAGATAGTGCGGATCTATAGGAATGCAATGTCCACCCAATCCAGGACCGGGATAGAATGGCATAAAACCAAACGGTTTAGTGGCGGCAGCATCTATGATTTCCCAAACATTAATACCGAGCCGGCGACACATGACAGCAACTTCATTGACCAATCCGATATTAACAGAACGGAAGGTGTTTTCCAAAAGCTTGACCATTTCGGCAGCTTGTGTTGATGAGACTGGATAAACATTTGGAATTGTTTGTTCGTAGAAACATTTTGCAACCTGAGTACAGTCAGCTGTTATGCCACCAACAACACGGGGTGTATTTTGGGTTGTGTATTTTTTGTTCCCGGGATCAACTCGTTCGGGAGAAAACGCCAGGTAGAAATCTTTCCCTGCTTTTCGTTTCCCTTCCTGCAAAAGAGGCAGGATCAAGTCCTCGGTAGTGCCCGGGTACGTTGTTGATTCCAAGACGACGAGTGCACCTTTTTTCAGATATTGCTTCACCCAACCCATCGCTGCAAGGATATAGCTTACATCGGGGTCTTTGGTTTTTGAGAGCGGAGTTGGCACACATACTGAGATAGTATCCATTTTGGCCATTTCGGCCGGCTTGTCGGTAGCGATGAACTTGCCCGACTTGATAGCGTCTCTAACAACTTTATCCGGGATATCATCAATGTCCGACTTACCGGAGTTTAACAACTTAACTTTTGCTTTACTAATATCGAACCCGATAACGGTGAAGCCCACATCAACCAGAACCATTGCGAGTGGCAGGCCAACATAACCCAAGCCTATTACACCGGCAGTAACTTTCCGATCATTGATTCTTGAGATCAAAACAGGTTCGCTGCTTTTTTTCTTTTTTGGTCTGCTTGGCATATTTAAACTCTCCGTAATATACTTTAGCTGTTGGCGATTTCAGTTCGCCAGTAATCGAGCGTATCTTTGAGGGTATCCCTCAAACTATATCTATTTTCAAATCTAAGTAATCTTTTTGCTTTGCTGTTGCTTCCTCGCAGGACAGGAAGGTCTGCTTTGCGCAATCTCTTGGGGTCTGTTTCTACTTTGATATTATTTTCGGATAATGATAACAGTTTTTTAAGGATTGAAGCAATCGAAACTGCTTTCCCCGAACAAAGTTGGAATATCTCTCCCGGAGCTGCTTTTTCGGTAATAAGCCGATAACCCTTTATAATATCACGGACATCGGAGAAATCACGTTTTGCACTTAAGTCACCAACTCTCATAAGCGGTTTCCTGAGCCGATGTTCGATAAGCGCAATCTGTCGAGCAAAATCAGGAATTACAAAAGAATCGCTCTGGCGAGGGCCTGAGTGATTGAACGATCTGGCTACCTTTGCGGGTAAGGAATGTTGTCGATGGTAATAAAGCGTTGCTTGCTCGGCTGCCGCTTTGGCAATGCCATAGGGTGATATTGGTGCGAGCGGTTGATCTTCGGTCAGAGTCTTGTTTTGGGGAGTGAACAGACCATAGCAGTCGGCCGAACTGACAAAAAGGAATGAATCGAGTCTTCTCAATTGACGAGCCGATTCGAGCATATTGAGTGTACCCTGAAAATTGACGGCAAGAGTGAGTGATTCTTGATCAAACGACCTGCCTACAGAGGCAATAGCGGCCAGATGAAAAATAACATCCGGTTTCATTTTGTGTAAGACTGCCTGGCAGTTACCAAGATTTAAAATATCAAGAGATACGAGGTCGAGATCGGCCTCTAAGTCTTCGATATTCTTGCGAGATTCATTTTCAAGCAGTGAACCGGAAACTTTATACCCTGCTTCAAGTAGTTCCTGAGCGAGATATGAACCTGCAAACCCTGCAATTCCTCTTATGTATGCGCGTTTTTTTTTCATCCGGCAGTTTTATCGATGAGCCTTGCCATGTCAGCATCAACCATCATTGATACTAATTGTTTGAATGTCACCTGTGGTTCCCATCCGAGTTTTTCACGAGCCTTAGTGGGATCACCCAATAGAAGATCAACTTCTGCCGGGCGGACAAAGCGAGGGTCAGTTATAACATAATCTTTGTAGTCGAGATCAAGATGAGCAAATGATGCTTGAACGAATTCTTCAACCGAATGAGTTTCACCCGTTGCAACAACGTAGCTATCAGAAGTATCCTGCTGGAGCATCATCCACATCGAACGCACATAGTCACCGGCAAAACCCCAGTCACGTTTGGCATCAAGATTACCAAGAGCAAGTTTATCGGCAAAACCAAGTTTGATTTTGGAGGCACCATCGGTAATTTTGCGAGTTACAAATTCAAGACCACGACGAGGTGATTCATGATTGAACAAAATACCTGAGGTGGCATGAATATCGTACGACTCACGATAGTTAACTGTAATCCAATGACCGTAAACTTTGGTCACCCCATAAGGTGAACGAGGGTAGAATGGAGTGTTCTCAGTTTGAGGAACTTCCTGCACTTTGCCAAACATTTCAGACGATGAAGCCTGGTAGAATCTTATTTTTTTGTTAACCAACCGAATAGCTTCAAGCACCTTGGTCACTCCAAGAGCATTGAACTCGGCGGTTAAAACAGGTTGATTCCAACTGGTAGGTACAAATGATTGAGCGGCAAGATTGTATATTTCATCCGGTTTATGTTCTTCGACTATATTGATAATCGAAAGCTGATCAAGCAGGTCGGCCTGAACGAGCGTAACTTTGTCCCGAATATTATTGATACGATCAAATGGCTCAGTCGATGATCTTCTGACCATTCCAAAAACTTCGTACCCCTTCTCAAGAAGGAGCTCCGCCAGATAGGAGCCATCCTGTCCGGTGATACCTGTAATAAGTGCGCGCATATATCCTCTTAATTATATCTTTCTGTCTTATACCATTATATCGGCCAGTTGGCAATATTCTTGGCCTTTGTATTCCCGGAGATAGAATATAGGGTGAGTAGCTTGATCGGTCAAGGACAGCCCCACTCAGGCATAAATTCTTTTGTCTCAAAACCGGCTAAAAACGACTATCATAGATTGAAATTAGGCATGTTGTTAGATATATTCAGATCTTAAACTACGGAGGCAATATGCGCCAGATATTGATAATATTGCTGGTTCTCACTGCAAATCTGAATGCGGTGGAAATTCAGACGAAAGGAAGCCAGATGGCTAACTCAGTTAAATCGGCTAATGAAATGCTCGAGATCGCTGATACACTCTTTAAAAAGTCGGACTGGGATTCAGCCAATAAAGGATATCAGGCTACTTTGAAATTCGCTCTTTCTGAGTTCAACAGGTCGGTGGAAGTTGAAGCATTATCTCAATTAGCCCGAATTCGGTTGAAAATGAACCAAAAAGAAGAAGGACGCAAGTTTCTAAAGCAGGCCGGCGACAAAGCGAGCGACTCGGACCCGATGGGATATTCTCGTTATCTTGGCGTTCGAGGTCGGTATGAGTGGTTGGACAATGATCTTGTTTCGGCCCGCAAGACATTCGACGAAATGTATATTTATTGTAATACGAATGGTCTCTGGTCGCGCACAGTTGATGCTGCCCACATGGTTGCAATTGTAGCAGAAAGCCCCGAAGAACAGATCGAATGGGGACGACGTGGCATTGAAGCTGCCGAAGCGGGTGATGTCGAAGAATGGCTGGGACCGCTTTGGAATAATCTGGCGGGTACATACTACGACCAAAAACAATTCGACTCAGCCCTTGAGTGCTACATCAAAGCACGAGAGTATCATTGGAAATACTCCGGAGAAATTGCCAAACTCTATGCCGACTATCATGTCGGCATGGCCAGCCGTCTGGCCGGACATCCCGAAGAAGCTAAAAAATGGTTACGTCCGGTGCTGGCATGGGCAGAACGATTGGGAAATCACTCAGCTATTGGACAGACCTGCGAAGATCTTGGTGAAATTGAAATTTCCAAAGGAAATAAAGCTAAGGGACTAAGTCTTCTTAAGCGAGCCCGGGATGAATATAAACTGGAAGGCTTTGATAAATCATGGAAAGAAGTCTGGGACGGGATCAACGCTCGAATAAAACTAGTCGAATCAAATTGAGAGGATATATAAAGTGAACTATCGTAATGTTGGAAATTCAGGTCTCAAAATATCAGAGATAGCACT
>JAUVAR010000139.1 GCA_030591625.1 Candidatus Zixiibacteriota bacterium | reverse complement strand
AGCCGATTCGTATCGCGACGCTCTCGCCAATACCTGTTGGCGCTATTGGCAACAACCGGCTTGGGATTGCTCATAGAGGCAGTTCAGATGGTCGGTGCTCGTGATGCCTCTATGTACGATTGGTTGCTGGATATTGTTGGGGCTATTGCTTTTTTGGGAATAGTCGCTCCATTCGACCGACGCCTCGCTACAGAATGGAACTGGGGCGCATCGCTTAAGAAAGCCTGTCTTGTCGGTGCATTTATATTACTGTCAGGAGCATTTGCACCACCAAGCGCTTGGCTTTTGACCTACTACTTGCGGGATAGAACCTTTCCGACCCTGGCCAGTTTCGAATCGGCCTGGGAGCAACGTCTGATTGAGACGAAGTATTCTACAGTTAAGTTTGTAGCGCCGCCGGACCTATTTGTTTCGGTTGATGGCGCTCAAGTGGCTCGTGTCATAATGTTTCCATCTAAATACCCCGGTATGGAGATTTGGGAACCGAGCCCGGACTGGACCGGCTATGATCATCTGTTGGTATCTATCTTATCGGAGAGCAGTACCGATTTGCGATTGGTGATCCGTATTCAGGATTTGGTTCATAACCAGTTGTTCGAAGATCGTTTCAATAGAGCGTTTGCTTTGCATCCGGGTATGAACGAGCTGAAGATCAATCTGGCCGAGGTCAGATTAGCCCCAGCTGGTCGGGAGATGGATATGACGCGAATCACGTCGGTCCAATTCTTTACTGTGCAGCCGGAGGATACGTTGACTATTTATCTGGACAATGTCCGATTGGAATAACCGAAACACTTCTTGATCGACAATCTGATCATGTATATCACTCACAGTCATGGCTCTTAACTACATCCGCACGCCTGCAAGTCGATTGCTTGAGACCTATAACCTAGCCCGATCTTATTTTAGGATGTTAGTTGGTATCGCTTTCCTGTTGCTGTTGTTTGTCCCACCGAGGCCGGAAGAGTTCTACAAACGAAGCTGCGGCCTGCTTATTAGCTAATTCGTTCGGATGTGAATCCTCTGTGTCGGGTGATTTTCTGTATTCGGTTTTCAGGAATCCTTCGTCATTAGATAATAATCCAAACAAATCAAAAATCTGTAAATTATCCAGGTTGCTTTCTTTCTGATAACCCGGCAAATATTCTTCCAGCACCCATCGGTTGAACTTGATTGCACGGGCGGCAGCATCGGGCGAAGAGCCCCTGGGTACCATAGGAGGAGCGGTGATATAAACAAACAATTGTTCCGGCTTACCGATCATGGTTTCTTTGATGCTCAATAGAGAGGCTTTGAAATTTGCTATCGAACGAACATTTGAACCGGGTTCGCCCGGCTCCGTACCATCTGATTCAATATGACTGTTTGGATAGCAGGATTTGAACATCACGATGTCATTGATAGTATTATCGCCGTAGTACATGTCAGGGTGGGCCTTGAAGGTCAGGATCCGGTCAATATCGTTTTTGAACTTGGAGGGCCAGTGACCAATATCAGTCTCCTGTCCGATCTCATCTCCGTAGGTAGCTCCCTTGACTACGATTCCCATAGCGAGCAATGAATCACGTAGTCCTCCCTGGTCCAGAATACCCCGACCGACGGAATGATGAAGAAAGACCATCCGATAAGGATGCAACTTATCAAGCTTCTCTGTAAGTCCGGACACCATTTGATGAGCCTGCTTAAGCTCCCACTGAGCATGGTTTGACTTACGACTGACCTTAATATACTTGTAGGCAAAATAGAGTCCTACAACATTACCGAGAATAGAGATTACTAATAACGCTATGATCCATTTAGACATATTCACTCACTTTTCAAAGACTTGTTCCTGCTCAATTCAATTGTCTGGCGAGCGATTAGTCAAGTAGAATCATTTTGAAGGTTAACATGAAAACTGGTTTTTCCCCGATTTTCAGGTGAAAAGGCACCAGGTATCGATTCGAATCAATATCGGTTGCTCTGTTACCGTTGGTAGCAGGGGATGTGCGAGGTTCTCCCTGCATAATTATCATCTTTGCACTAATTTGATTAGCTTCAAACACGCAGAGCTGATGGACAACCATTTAGCAGTCCATCTTATCGGCAGACATTGTCTTTCGCATTTCACTGTTAAATGTAAGCACAAAACCGCTAAACTCACTTCCAATATAAGGTAGAAGTGCGTAAATCAACACGATAACTCCAAGCATCTCGGGGAGTTCTTCAATAGTGTAAAGTATACAGAACATAGCGTTGTCCTTTCCATGCAGATAAGCTTACCAACCTCCCAACATTTCAAGCCCAACCGCACTCAGAACAAAAATTGAACCATACAAAATAAATAGAAACATGGTTCTTTGGGGGAAGTCACAAAAGAAATCTCTGTTGATATATCTTGAATATTTTTCGACACTCTTCATGTCATGAATAGCTGCTTTCTGAGGTAATACTAATAGAATGAGACAGCTATCTTCGTTCCCGGGCTGCAATCATTCTCTAAGTGGTTTCTTAGAGACCTGCGTGAGAGGCGTTGAAATCTACGACTTCAGGACTAAAAACGAAGGTAAATCTGAAAAATGAGCTGAAACTTAGGGCGTACGAAATATATTCAGAGGATGATTGTCAAATCACGTATCGCTCGGTACGTTTGAATGCTCAGGTTTGAAGCAATAATCCAGGCTGAGCGTTCGAGCCAGGATTGCAGACGATGAAGTATTAGGCAGGCCAATACGATCTAACAGATATGAGTCGGACGCCGTATCGACATAACCGGGCCAACTCGTACAAGCGTAGCGAAAACCGTTTTTCTCCAGCATTGGTTTGAACCGTTGGTATCCGGCCACATCGTACCCGTATGGATAGGCAAATCCAGTGACTTTGACTCCAAGGTGGTTTTCTATAATGTGTTTCGATTCGATGATCTCACGTTCGGCAGTTTCAAGAGTGACATGCGAGAGGTTGGTGTGAGAGCAGGTATGGGCTCCAAAGCGAATACCGTGTGCACTCATTTCTTTAACATGCTCCCAGGTCATTGAATCGTACAAACCGAAAAGGTCATCCCGTCCATCGGGTAGGAAACCATGAAGTTCCCCTATGATTTGGTTGCGAATCTCGTCATTCATACGCATCATAATCGTCTTTATACTCCCCAGTAGCGCCCACCTTGCGTCGGCTGGAACCTTCAACGAGTTCGCATCTAGTCCAACCGAATTTCCCAAGACCGTCTCAATTTTGCCGATTTCCTTCAGGGTCAGTTCACATTGATTAATCATTCCGGCTAAAATAAACCACCACGGTGTTATTTGTCCGTCTATCCAATCAATGTAAGGGTAAACGGTGGCCGTTACGCCAAGACGTTGCAGCAGTGGAAAGACAATTGAGTATGTTGACCTGTAGCCATCATCAAACGTAATGGCAGCGCTTCTCTCTTTGAGTTTCCCGACTTCCCTGATCTCTTGCACAGCATCTTCAACCGAAATTACCCGATAATGCTTCTTGAGGGTGGTTAACACGGCCTCAAACTGGGATTCAGACGGAGTGCCCTTCAGGAACCAGTGTGATCGCTGGTCTTGATCGGTCACAATATTGTGATACATGATAATCAGTAGGCGATGTTCTGACGGCGCATGCAAACGCTCTTGCAGGGAATAGTACCCGCCGTAATATAGAATCTTCTTAGCAAAATCCTTGTATTGAGCCTTCATAAGTTATTCTGGACTTCCCACAAAAAAAACGGAGAGCAAGTTAAGTTGGTTTTGTCATCAGCTCAAATTCAGTCTGACTCTTGCAGCTTAAGTTCAAATGACGACGTTTATGATTATACAACAATTCAATATAGTCAAATATCTTAAGTTCCGCATCCTCTCTTGTTTAATATCTTTCATGATAGATCAATTCAGTCTAAAAGTAGCAAAGAATGACTCCATCACTGCATGTCAGTCATCTCGTGGGAAATTCATAAACAATACGGCAGGATTTGACGGAAATACGGGGTGTTAATGATGATTAGTTAGTTTCGATATGCCTTCCGGTTGTGATTGAATGGTTGATTGCTGTTGCAAGCTCGTTAATTGTCATCGTGGAATTCGTGCTATAACGCCTGCCCTATTCCTTGTCATGTAGTAAACTGGCAAACCCATACTGTTTAATGTATTCCGAATACAATGTGGCACCCTTGTGGTTGATGTGCTCTAAGTCATAATAACCTGATTCAGGGATATCGAAGCTCGAGTGATTAATCAGTACTGCCCCGTGCAATTGTTGTTCTGCAAAAGAGTAATAGTGATCCTTATACTTCGCTAAACCACTCTCCAAGATAGGATGTATTGGTGTAGCGAGTAAGATTACCTTGACGTCATAAGAACTGGCCAAATTGAATATCTTCACCAAGTACTTTTTCTGAATCGGCGAAAACTCCACTGGATCATTTTTCTTGTCCGCAATATAAAGAGCCCTGGCTTGCTCGAGTTCTTCCTCTTCAATGAACAGATACCCCCCCCAACTGGACATACTCTGATTTGATAACGCATACTTAATGGTCGCAACAAGTCCGATATGAATTGAGCGAGGTACAGAATAAAGCAGATCGTAAGGATTCGTTGTGAACATGCTCCAAAGGTCGTCGCTATCAAATAGAAAGAAATAAGAGGGTACTTTTGACCTAATAAAGTTGGTACTTCCGAACCATGCCTCTCTACTCTTTGATAGACACTCATAAGAATAACCGATGACAAGTGTATCGATCTGCGGATTCCGCTTTAGTATTTGCTTTACCTTTAAGTACGAATAGAAATAGCCTTCGCCACTTTGTGACATGTTGGATACGTTCGTCAGAATATTGTCATTTATGGAACACTCAGTGAATGAATTACCAACAACCAGAATGGTCTTGTTTGACGGCAAATCAAAAGTAACAACGCCTGACTCGAGTAGATATATTCCCAAAACTAAAGCCACCACGACGACTATGCAAAATGTGGCAAAATACGTAACCTTTGACAGAAAAGTGCTCATCGAAACCCCATATCAAAATTGGAAATAAATGAACTGTTGCTGACCACCGCCTAGAGACATAATAGCGATTATTATCCCGACGTAGATACCCCATCGCACTGCACCTGGAATCTGTGACCCATCAAGGTGCAAGGCATGTGGCCTCTCTCTCTGCAACCACTCCACACACGTTAATAACACAATGAGTAGTAGAGCCGTCCTTGGGAAGACTTCAGGCAACGAAAACAGAGACCATGAGAATATCCCAAGGAAATAGTGTACAGCTACATACACTGAATCAGCCCTGAAAAGTATCCAAGCTATCAGCGTAAGACTAAAAGTTAGCCCGATCTGAAGGACCTCTTTGATACTTGGTAACAAATGCCCCTCTGCGGCTATATCTGTATTAGCTCTATTCTTGCGAAGTAGCATCAAAGGAAGGAAGTAGGCTGCGTTCAAGGCACCCCAAGCAATGAACGTCCAATTTGCGCCATGCCAAAAACCACTCACGATAAAGATCACAAATATGTTTCGAATTTTCAGCCAAACTCCACCTACTTGACTACCACCAAGGGGAATATAGACATAATCTCGGAACCAACTTGAAAGTGATATGTGCCATCTGCGCCAGAACTCAGCAATATCTCTTGAGAAATAGGGGAATGCAAAGTTCCTCATTAGATTAAAGCCGAATAGTCGTGCGGTCCCAATAGCAATATCTGAATAACCCGAAAAGTCGCCATAGATTTGAAAAGCAAAGAAGACAGCACCCAAGACTAAAGTGCTACCCGAGTAGTCGGTGTAATTGTCAAAAATCAAGTTTGCGTGGATCGCACAATTATCAGCAATTACGATCTTTTTAAATAAACCCCAGAGAATTTGACGCAACCCATCAACTGCTTTGTCATAAACAAAGACTCTACGCTTGTAGAACTGAGGCAGTAGGTTTTTTGCTCTTTCAATAGGTCCGGCTACAAGCTGAGGGAAAAAACTCACAAACGCAAAAAACGCAACAATATCTCGTGTTGGCTCAAGTTTGCGCCTGTAAACATCTATGGAATAGCTAAGGGTTTGAAACGTATAAAAACTGATTCCAACTGGTAGTATGATCTGCAACCTCTGCGGGTCCATTGTATATCCACAGAAAGTGAAAGCCTCAACAAAATTATCAAGGAAGAAATTGTAATATTTGAAAAAACCGAGGAAGCCCAGATTTACCGCAATACTTGTCAATAAAAGTAATTGCCTTCTTCTCTGCACATCTGTTTGTGACAGCGCTATCCCAACACAATAATCAACCAACGAACTAAACAGTATTAACGATAGGAATCGCCAATCCCACCAACCGTAAAATATATAACTGACGATAAGGAGAAGAATGTTCTGAACTCTTCGGTTCTTATTGGTTACGAACCAGTAGAGAATGAAGACTATCGGAACAAATATGGCAAAGTCAATCGAGTTAAAGAGCATCAGATATTTTCTATTTCCACAAAGTCAATACGCCTCGTTATTTCACAGCACCAAGCCTGCTTCCATTGCGATCCAGAGTACAACACTGTGTATCTCTTCAGAAATTTCGGGCATCTGTAGTTGAAAACTAAACCATAGCTTGTTCTCTGGCAATTATTTTTTTGTAATTTCACTTTCTTAATTTCATTGTTCATTCTTTGATTCTTATTTCCCGATTATCCTGACATTTCTACCAGTATTTACATCAGCCGGAGTTACATGTATTCGCATTAAAGCTTCTAATATTCTTAAGTAAACACTTCAACTGTCTCACTCACAGGGTAATCACTATCCAACGAACTGTAGATGGGATTGCAATTCACTTTGACCGATCGACTGCTATCAACAACTCTATTTGATAGTAGTTCCTATTTCTTTTATGGCCTTGATTAGTGGATCAACGTCATAATCTATTTTATCCCAAAATCGAATAAGAATGACATCACCAGGCAAGAAGGCTACAAAGCTACCACCATATCCCATCATATATGATATCTTCATAGTGTCTTTTTTGGTGGAAACATCATGTGACCAAATTGAGTGGTTGTAGT
>JAUVAR010000258.1 GCA_030591625.1 Candidatus Zixiibacteriota bacterium | reverse complement strand
TTTGTCGATAACGAACCGACATCAATTCCAAAATAAACATCAATCGGAGGACCGTCTGCAGGAATTTTCTCATTATGTACATCGTAATGTTTATTTGAAGGAAAGCTAAATTTCAACGCTTCCCGATTTGAGTTTTCCGATGTAACAAAATCCTGATATGATTCAATTTTGGATGGGTCAAAACATGCTACCACCTCATCCTTTTCCTCTGCCAGCAATGATGCCCCCACAGCCGCCATCACTTTATGATGTTCGGGGATTATAAGCTCACCTTCATCAAGTTCAAGGATTTCCGTAAACGCTCGCACCATGCCAGGGTTTGCCGCAACTCCACCCTCGAATACAACCGGCCGATCGAATTTCTTTCCACGAGCGATAGAACTTTTGAAATTTCTTGCCACAGCAAAACAAAGTCCCGCCACAATATCAGAATCTGGAGTTGCAATCTGTTGCAAATGTATCATATCTGATTTCGCAAATACAGAACAACGTCCTGCTATGCGAGGAGGATTTTTAGACTTAAGAGCGAGCTGTCCGAATTCTTCTTCGATAGAGATACTGAGTCTGCCTGCCTGCTGATCCAGGAATGAACCAGTTCCGGCTGCGCATTGCGCATTCATTGCAAAATCTGCCACCATTTTTCGTTCAGAATCGAGGATGAGTAACTTGGAATCTTCACCCCCCATCTCAATTACAGTCTTTGCTTCAGGAACGAGCTTGAAATTAGCTGCCGCCAATGCAGCAATTTCTCCAAAGACATTACCTCCAAGTATATTGTGAAGTGTCTTTGCTCCGATTCCGGTCAACCCAAGCCGTACAGGATTACCTTTTAAATCACTAAATGATTCATTGAGAACCGCAGAAAGAGTTTCGTACGGACCTATGGTGAAACGACGATATACACTTCGTCGTATATTGCCTGATTCGAGCAGTACTACTTTGACTGCAACGGAACCTACATCGATGCCTAATGAAATTGGGGTTTGATTCATCCGTACATAAACATACTACTTCGCAGTTGCTGTGTGCAAGCAAAATATAATAACTGATACGCAACAAAAAGCAGTTGTGAATGACTGTCATATTCCTATATTCCCCTGACAGAGAGCTATAATGAAACTAATTATCCAAAGAACAACCGGTGCTGTATTAAGCATCGATAATAAGAAATATTCTGAAACTGGTTTCGGTTTAGTTGTGCTGTTTGGTACTAAAACCGGCGATCTGCCAGACTCGTGTGGTATCCTCGCCGACAAACTTGTTAACCTGCGCATTTTCGAAGATGACCAGAAAAAAATGAATCTTTCTGCTTTGGATGTGGGTGCCGATATTATGATCGCCTCACAATTCACCCTCTACGCCGACACACGCAAAGGGAGACGACCAAGCTATGGTGATGCAATGGAACCAGTTAAGGCGGAAATTCAATACAATCTGTTCATTGAAAGAGTCTCAGCATCTGGTTTGAAAGTCGCTACTGGATCATTCGGAGCAAGTATGGATATAACTTTCACCAACCATGGCCCTGTTACGATAATTCTGGAGCATGATGCTGACTGACCTTCGAAAGCTAACAACCGAACACTCCCTCCTTCTCGGCTCAGGCTCACCTCGGCGTAAAGAGATTCTTGAAAAACTCGGTCTTGAATTTACAGTAGTAAAGCCATCTATTACAGAATTACGCCTTCCCAATGAACCACCTTATGAATATGCCGTGCGTCTTGCCTGTGAAAAGGCAGTTTCTATCCCAACCGATGTAAACAGTTCTCAATTTGTTCTTGGTTGCGACACAATTGTAGTCCTTGGGGAGTCAGTACTTGAGAAACCGAAAGATGAAGCTGATGCCTTAAGGATTTTAACCAGTTTGGCAGGAAAAGAGCATATCGTTTGCACCGCGCTCTCTCTTTCTAAAAATCAAAAAGTTGTCTCTTCCGGTTATTGCCTAACGACCGTATACTTCAATTCTGTGACCGAAAAACAACTCCTGGAATACATAGCGACCGGCGAACCTATGGACAAAGCAGGAGCCTACGGAATTCAAGGAATGGGGGCATTTTTAGTTGACAGAATCGCCGGATATCTTGATAATGTTATTGGTCTTCCGACAGCCCTGCTTTCGGAACTCGCAAGTAAAGCAATCCTTGAAACGTAACAGCTAATGGGCTGCAAATGAGTCAATTACAAAACAAACTCGGTAGATTACTTCATCTGGAACGGCAAAGGCTCGAACTCAAACTTGAGGACCTTGCCGACGAATTAAAGATTTCGGCAGAATATCTTGAGGCAATTGAGCAAGGAGCTATAGAAAAACTCCCCACTGATCTCTACTTCAATCTCTTTGCCAAATCGTACGCCGAGCGACTCGGAATTGATTATGCTCGTACTGTCGATGCTATCAGCGCAGATCTTGATGAGACAGAAGAAAACGAGAGTAAGGTTTCATCTGATTCAGATAAAACCGGCAGCAAAGAATCAGACAAATCTGATGAAGAAAAGAACAACTCAGCCTTTGGCAAAAAGCTGATTCAACTCGTAGTCGCTGTTGTAGTCCTCTTTGCGATAACTCTGACTGTTTATATATGGTTCTTTAAAACTGAAGAATCAGCAAACAATGTGACCAATGAGATGACTGCAACCAAAGCAGTAGCAACAGAACCCGACAAAGAAATTGACTTCGACTCCCATGAATGGAATCTTGACGAAGCGTCCGCACCTGCTCCGATGAACCTCCATGTTGTAGCCCGCCAAGAAAGCTGGGCTTCTATCTATGTTGATGGCAAATCCGGGGTCAGACGAAACTTAGTCCCCTGGGTCGAGTATAAATTGGAAGCTAAGTATCGTTTTAAGGTATCTATTGGAATTCCATCACGGGTTGAAGTAAAACTAAATGGCACAGTCATAAATCTGATTGATCCAGCGACCCGCCGAATTACCGGAGTCGAAATTAATCAGCTTAATCTTGATAAATGGCTATCCGGTGAAACAAAGTCGGTACCGACTCGATCTGCAGTAATAACGACTCCTGCCGAAATTGAACCAACGATAAGTAAAAGCGACCACAGCGAACAAAACAAGAATCTCCCGGCCTCATCAGCTGATCCTGAAACTGCCGACGAGAACCAGACCACTACCCCTGTTGACTCGGGAGGTGAACCACGTGGGCTTTAAAGATTTAATAGGTGATTTCCAGGTCAAACGGGCGAGCCAAAAGGCAGAACCAACTTCACAAAGGTTCCCAAACGCCTTGATGAAACCAAAGCATGTATTGGTTCTTCTGCCTGGCGGACTCAGGGAGCTAACTCTGGTAAAAAGCTTTTTGCCAACTATCACCCAGCTATTCAAACCGGCCGATATCTCTTTGCTTTCAATGCCCGGAATCAGAGTAAATGATATCTACCCACGCAAAGGGTTTCAAATCCTTACTCCAACGGTTGAACAGTTAACCTGGGCTGGTCTGCCAAAACAGTCATATATAGAACATTTGAAGTCATTCAAGTTTGATACTGTGATTGACTTAAATCTTGAAGTGTCCAGATTTGTTTCTACTATCCTGTTAGGTTTCCCGGAAGCAATCAGAATTGGACGGGGTAATCATTTGGGAGACCCCTTTTACAACCTTGAAATAAAAACGAAATACCTGCGTGATGAACGCAACATTTACAGGTCTCTGCTTGAGACACTAAGTACCATCATGAATAAGAACATCGGAAGTACCACCCGGTACTCTTCAAGCTAACGAGCGGAGGCTCTGTGTATCTAAAGAAGCTTAGCATACTTGGATTTAAATCATTCGCAAATAAAACGACGGTGCATTTCGCCGAAGGCGTTACTTCCATTGTCGGACCAAACGGTTGTGGCAAAACCAATATCTTAGATGCCCTGCGTTGGGTTCTGGGCGAACAACGCCCTACCCTGCTTCGTGGCGGCAAGATGGAAGAAGTTATTTTTAACGGCACCCGCGATACCAAACCTCTCGGGATGGCAGAAGTCAGCCTGACTGTCATCAACGACAAAGGCGT
>JAUVAR010000322.1 GCA_030591625.1 Candidatus Zixiibacteriota bacterium | reverse complement strand
GTATTTGCGAAATCAGATATGATACATTTGCAACAGATTGCAACTCCAGATTCTGATATTGTGGCGGGACTTTGTTTTGCTGTGGCACGAAATTTTAAAAGTTCTATCGCTCGTGGAATGAAATTCGATCGGCCGGTTGTATTCGAGGGTGGAGTTGCGGCAAACCCTGGCATGGTGCGAGCGTTTACGGATATCCTTGAACTTGATGAAGGTGAGCTTATAATCCCCGAACATCATAATGTGATGGCGGCTGTGGGTGCATCATTGCTGGCAGAGGAAAAGGATGAGACGATAGCATGTTTTGACCCATCCAAAATTGAATCATATCAGGATTTTGTTTCATCGGAAAACTCAAATCGGGAAGCGTTGAAATTTAGCTTCCCAGCAAATAAACATTACGATGTACATAATGAGAAAATTCCTGCAGACGGTCCTCCGATTGATGTTTATTTTGGAATTGATGTCGGTTCGTTATCGACAAATCTTGTATTGATAGATGAAAAGCATAATGTTTTGGCTCGTCGTTATCTTATGACTGAAGGACGTCCGATTGAGGCTCTTCGTCGCGGTTTGAAAGAAATTGGTGAAGAAGTTGGCGACCGGGTTAATGTGTTAGCAGTTGGAACAACCGGATCGGGACGTTATCTGATTTCAGATTTTGTAGGCGGGGATAATGTCAGGAATGAAATCACGGCTCAAGCAACTGCTGCGGTGGCGATAGACAGCACCGTTGATACGATTTTTGAAATTGGGGGACAGGACTCAAAGTATATTTCGTTAGACAATAAAGCTGTTATCGATTTTGAGATGAACAAAGCGTGTGCTGCCGGGACTGGTTCGTTCTTGCAGGAGCAGGCAGAAAAACTTAAGATAAATATCAAGACTGAGTTCGGCGAGAAAGCGCTCAACTCAAAATGTCCGGTTGGTTGTGGCGAACGATGTACTGTCTTTATGGAATCTGATTTGGTGGCGCATCAGCGTTCTGGTGCAGAAACGGATGATATTGTAGCCGGACTCGCTTATTCGATTGCGAGTAACTACTTGAACAAAGTGGTGGGTGATCGTCGGATAGGGGATCATATCTTCTTCCAGGGTGGAGTCGCATGGAATAAAGGTGTGGTAGCTGCGTTTGAGCAGATTACCGGCAAAAGTGTGACTGTACCGCCGCATCATGATGTAACCGGAGCTATCGGTTCAGCCATTTTAGCTATTGAAAAATCTCAGGAACCCGGGTTTGTTACTCAATTTAAAGGCTTTGAATCGTATCGTCGTAAGTACGAAATTAGCACCTTCCCATGCGAAGATTGCTCCAATCATTGTGAGATTAGAAAAGTAATGATAGAAGGGGATGAGACTCTTTATTATGGTGCAAGATGCGAAAAGTTTGAGGTCGATTCGACCGGCAAGAAAGACTTGCCACCAGATTATGCCAAACTTCGTAATAAGCTCTTGTTTAACCCGTATATTAAATCTGTCCAACGCAAAAGACGTGGTCGTGTTGGGATCCCGAGGGTGCTTAATTTCTTTGATTTGTATCCTTTCTGGAAAGCATTTTTTGACCGGCTTGGGTTTACTGTCGTTGTATCGGATGTGACAAATTCAAAGTTAGTTGAACGGTCATTGGAGACTTTCAGTGCTGAGACATGTTTCCCAATAAAACTTGTATATGGTCACATCGACAATCTCCTGAATAAGAATGTTGATATGATTTTCCTTCCATCGATTATCAAAGTTGCCGATGAAAATGAAACGACTGAAGGGGCCGGTTATGTCTGTCCTTATGTTCAGATGATCGGCGCATCAATCAGAGGAAAATTTGATTTTGATAATAGCGGCCCCAGATTAATTCATTCGCCTGTTTCGTTCTGTCATGATCCGTCTGAGTTACGAAAGAGAATGAAACAGATTCAGAAAGATTTGAAACTGAACGACCGTGAAATGACTTTCGCCGTTGAGGCGGGGCTAGATGCATCGGGGCAATTCAGGAAGGGAATGCGGGATGAAGGAAAGAAGATTCTTTCTGAGCTTGCGCCCGATGAAAAAGCGATTGTTTTGGTCAGCAGGCCATACAATGGTTACGACCGAAGATTATCGCTGGACCTTCCCGAGAAAGCACGTTCGCTCGGACTAAAAGTAATCCCCATGGATTTCCTTCCGCTTGATAGTGAGCAGGATGATCAAAATATGTATTGGCGTTATGGACGCAGGATTTTGGGTGCGGCACGATTCATTAGAAATCATCCGAATTTGTTTGGCATATATCTTACTTCGTTTGGATGCGGACCTGATTCATTTATTACACATTTTTTCCGTCGGGAGATGGCGGGCAAACCGTATCTGCAGCTTGAGCTTGATGAACACTCAGCCGATGCCGGAATGGTGACACGGATTGAGGCGTTCCTGGATTCTCTGAGATTCTACGAGTATAAACCGTCGGTAACATCATTTTCTGTTTCGTCAAATAAGTTCCATCCGTTTGAGAAAGAAATTTATATCCCGAATATGTGTGACCATGCGTATGGGCTTCGGGCTGCAATGGAACGCTTTGGTTTGAACGCGAAAGTTATGCCTGAGCCCGATGAAAAGACTCTTGAGCTTGGCAAGAAGTTCACAACCGGTAAAGAATGTTTCCCATGTCTGATAACAACGGGTGATATTGTAAAAAAAGTGCGGTCGGAAAATTTCGATTCCAAGAGCACAGTATTTTTTATGCCAGGTGCGAGTGGGCCATGCAGGTTTGGGCTTTATTCGCAGTTCCATCGGTTGGTACTCGATGATTTGGGATTCAAAGATGTACCAATATTCTCTCCAAATTCTAAAGATGGTTATGATCAATTCGGGTTGGAGGGAACCAATTTCAGGACTGTAGCATGGAAAGCACTTGTCTATATAGATTGTTTGATGAAATTGTGTCATCAAACTAGACCTTATGAATTGAACAAGGGTGAAACGGATTTACTATATCAGAGAAGTATTCGCAAGATGGATGAGGCTATCTTGCGGGATGATTCAC
Source organism: Candidatus Zixiibacteriota bacterium (assembly GCA_030591625.1). Taxonomy (GTDB): domain Bacteria; phylum Zixibacteria; class MSB-5A5; order GN15; family FEB-12. Next base: position 36 of record JAUVAR010000322.1, on the reverse strand, counting down.
TCACCCAACTGGCACGAGTAACGGCGAAAGAATTCT
>JAUVAR010000321.1 GCA_030591625.1 Candidatus Zixiibacteriota bacterium | reverse complement strand
GTCTCCACAAGGTATTTAGCTTGTGACAACAACTATTTTGATCAACTTGAGCTGTTATTGTCTCGCCATGATCTTTCGGTTGGGGTGGAGATAGTAGATACTATTTTTCAGCCACAATCTTTGGTAACAACTCAGTTTGCTGCAACCGTTCAAGAATTTCTTTATTCAGAAATCTATAAAGGTAAGTTTGATTCAGTATTTTTTATTACTGTAACCCAGCCATTTGAAGCCGGTCTTTACTATACTGTTGATCGACGTCTTTTAAAGGTCACGATGGTCAACTTAGGGTACCGTGTTTATTTGGATCACATCGAACAGATACGGCCTGAAGAAATTAATAATCAAGCTACCACTAATTTGAATTCAGGTTTTGCACCTGTTAAAATTATCGCTCTTATTCCACATTATCTTGCCTATTTGCTGGCTGCGATTGCCTGCCTTCTTCTTTTTATCAAGAGTGGCTATCGATGGAAAGAGTCTTATATCTCCCTGCTATTTGGAATGATTGCATCTGTTATAAGTCTTCTTATAATTGTTCCATTGAGCCAATTTGTAATCGATAGTATCGTATTGCCGGGGATATCTTCGGGCGGTTCAATCTATATTTATAGTTTATTGCCGAGCGTTGTTTTAGCTGGTTTACAGATTCTTTTCCTCTTTGCGGCTCTCAAATTGGTTGTAGTGACAGGCTCCTCCAGGGGATACCGACTTCGCATATTGGGTGCATTTGTTGGGGCAGGTTTCGGTCTTGTAGAGGCTTTCTATAACTTAGGTTGGTCGATTCAACCGCTTATTTCACTCGTTCTAATCGAAAGAACTTTTGTTATCCTGATACATATAGCCTCGGGAGTATTGCTCGGATCATTCATTTTAGCCCCAAGAAATAAAATGTCATTGATAGTCTTAATTCTATTTGGCGTTAACCTGCTTGTGAGATATCTCCCTGTATATGTACAGACTGCTGTAATTGATGTTGGGGTGATGTATTTTGTATTGGGTGTGATTAGCCTTTCTCTGACAGTCTATGCCCTGATTGTCAGTCAATCAAAGCCAGAATCAGACTGAAGTTTTTAGGCTTCGAAATCAATTTCTGATTATTGGTTTGAAGTTGACAATTTGTCCTTACTTGAATAATATCCATTATAATTGAGTATGCTTCATAACAGCCAGTTATGGAAATTGAATATTTTAGGTTAAAGACAGTAAGTCTATTATGAGTGATAACTTTGCTTATGCCGGGATCGATATCGGTGGCACCAATATAAAGTATGGTCTCATTGATCGAAGCGGCAAAATTCTATTTAAAGAACATCGTCCTTCTTTGGTCTCTAAAGGGGCAGAACCGTTGATGCATCTGGTGACTAATATAGCAGAAAGCTTGATGTTTCATGCTGCTGAGGATGATCTTCATATAGAACACCTCGGGGTTGGTACTCCTGGCGCAGTCGATACAAAAACAGGAACAGTTATTGGCCCATCACCAAATATAAAGGGCTGGCAGGGGATGGAGATCGGACGAATTCTGTCCGAGCGTCTCAATATGCCGGTCACTATTGATAATGATGTAAATGCGACTGCTTTAGCAGAGCTTAAATACGGTTCCGGTGCAGGTTTTGATTCTATGATCTGTGTTGCTATTGGGACTGGCGTTGGTGGGGGAATCATTCTTAATGGTAAATTATGGCGAGGAGCTAATCATACTGCGGGTGAGATTGGACATATCTGTATCGATCCCAACGGCCCTTTGTGTGCATGCGGAGCGCATGGTTGTATAGAAGTATATTGTAAGTCGGCTGCTATAATTGAGCGCACCCGAAAGCATCTTAATGGAAATATGACTGATAATTTTAAAAAAATTCTTGAAGGTGATATAGATAATTTGTCGATACGAAAGATTTTCACTGCTCTTAAGAAGGGTGACTTGATTGCTAAGGATGTTATCGAAGAGACAGCAGATTTTTTAGCTATCGGATTATCCGGTGTAGTGAATCTTTTGAACCCGCAGATCGTAGTAATAGGTGGTGGTGTTGCAGATGGAGGAGGAGGATTTGTAGAAGCGGTTGCCGCTAAACTAAAAAAACGAGCCTTTAGTTCAGCAACCGAAAATCTCAGAGTTGCAAAAGCAGCACTTGGAAATGACGCAGGTTTTGTTGGAGCAGGAATATTAGGAGAAACTTTGTTATGACGTCGGAAAAAAATGTTGAGAATAAAACCAGTACTCCAGTGCAGGTTGAAGTTGTAAAGTGGTATTCATATATTTTCGCCCTTTTCTATATATTATATGGTGGGGTGAGTATTGTTCTCGGATTCTTAGACCGTAAATACGATCAGCTTCAAATGCCGTTTATCTTCCTGCTACTCGGTATAGTCCTTGTGATTATTGCAGCAGGTTTCTCAAAGAAAGAGCAGTGGGGTTATAAGGGTGTTCTTGGAATTAATATCATGATTGCAGCAGGCTGTTTGTTCTCATTGGGCCAGATTGAAAGTTATGTTCTGTTGATTCTTTCATTGGCAACAATTGGAGCACTGATGATTCCAAATTCCAAAAGTTGCTTTCAATAGTAGGCTAAATATTCTGTTGACATCGACCGAAACTTAACTACATTAACGACTTCGAATCGTTATTGATGGCGCCCTAGCTCAGTTGGTAGAGCAACGGATTGAAAATCCGTGTGTCCGCAGTTCAATTCTGCGGGGCGCCACATTTTTATTTCTATTACAATAACTGCATCATTCAAAATAAATAATTTTATATAATACTGTCAATCGTAAAACTTTCAGATGAATACAGGTTTATAGATTCATTACAAAAAAGAGAAGCAAAACTACTTAAATGTTGAGCAGAATTAACTCTTTGATACTCATTAGTAGAAGATAAATAGTTCTTTTTGGGGAATACATTATACCGAGGGGCAGATTTGAACTGCCGACCCCCTGATCCACAATCAGGTGCTCTAACCAACTGAGCTACCTCGGCATCGGGCGATCAAAATAGCAAAAATGAACTGTATGTCAAGTTCTCAATTTGAACCTGACACATTCAATTACATTTT
>JAUVAR010000285.1 GCA_030591625.1 Candidatus Zixiibacteriota bacterium | reverse complement strand
GCTGCAAAACAGATGAGAAAAAGAAGAGAAAACAAGGCCGCTTTTGAAGGAGACTCGGTTTGTCCTATATTAGAAAATGACCTGAATGTCAGAATAGCAAATAGAGCATACTCAAGAAAGTGAGCAAACTTGTCTAAGCCTGGAATCTCTATACCTGGATCTGGAATATGTCTCATAGATGAGAGAGTCAGAATAGCTGCGGCATATAATAGAGGTGGCAGATGGTATATAAGAAAACGTTTCACAAAGTTCCTGTTAGTCAATTGGTTGTTAAAGCTAAACTGTAAATTAGAGAATCGGTAATAACTGTAAATATGCCAACAGTTTTTTGTAGCGATTCGCTGAATTTTCAGCTATTTGCTGTTATATATGAATAATATGATACTTGTTTCAACTGTAAGTCCGGTAAAAAAGCTTCGTTTGGCACTGCTTGCGATGTTACTTTTAGTTCTTGCTGGTACCCTATGTTTTACTTTGGTGGAACACTTAGACCTGAACGACTCACTTTATATGACCATAACCACCTTGAGCACAGTAGGTTACGGCGATTTCGTCCCGCATACACCGATGGGGAAAATGGTCTCGATGGGTATAATAGTCATTGGCTTCTTTGTTGGTGGTGCTATGATTGCATTTCTTGGGCAAATAATTGTAGAAGGCCAGTTTACAGAATTGGTTGCGAGGAGAAAGATGGAAAACAAGCTCCGAAAGATATCTGACCATTTTATTGTTGCTGGGTATGGTCGCGTAGGACGACAGGTGGCGAAGGAGTTTGCTCGCCGCAAGGTACCATTTATAGTAATTGAGTCGGATCAGGAAGGAATTGAAAGGCTTTTGCATGATGGGCATTTATTTGTTCATGGTGATGCTACTAATGAGGAAGTGCTTACCAGTGCTGCGATTGAGCGGGCGACAACACTGATTTCGACGCTTCCAAAGGAAGCCCTGAATGTATATTTGACCTTGACCGCGCGACATATGAATGGTGGATTAAAGATTATTGTCAGGGCTGATTTTGAGGATGGTGAGATCAAATTACGACGAGCAGGGGCGGATCATGTGATTATTCCGCCACTTTTGGGTGGAATTAGGATGGCTAAAGCTGCTTTACAGCCTAATGTAGTTGATTTTATGGAGATTGCTGCGGGGTCTGAAGATGGTCTTGGAGTGGAAGAAATTATTATCCCTGATAATTCCAAGCTGAGGTCGAAATCGCTGAGCGATTCGGGTCTTAAGCAGGAATATGGGGTTACTATAATAGGAATAAGGAAGCCGGGCGAGAGTTTACAGCTTAATCCGGGTTCTCAGACAATGCTTGGTGAGGGAGATGTTCTGGTATTGATGGGTCATATAGATCAGCTTGAAAAACTGAGCAATGACTTAAATAATAACTATTTACCGGATCTTCATCTTAAATACCAGTCAAGGAAAAGCCTTGCTCAAACGGAAGCCTCTGCCTATGTTCATAGGCTGGAATTGAAAAAATTGCGATGCAGGCCGAAAAGATCGGCCTTTAACTATAATTGATGCCAGGTCAATCAGATGTAAAAACCGGATGTCCGGTGAAAATTGTTGGATGAGACAAAATTCCCAACAATAGATTGGCCATACAGAGTCGAAAAGCTCATCTCCGAAAAATACGGTTTAAGGGTGAGCGGAAAAGGTAGAAGTAGAAGATGTCAGGAAAAACATTTGGATGGATCAGCCTTCTTGGTCTGATCGGGGTAGTCGCCGGACTAATGCTGGGCTATATAGCACCTCAGCTATTTTCGGCCCTTTCGTTCGTAGGGGAGCTGTTTGTTTATTTACTATTGTTTGCATCACTGGCAATAGCATTAACAGCTGTTGTTAATGGTGTTGCTGCGATGGGGACGAGATCAAAGGTTTATCGGTCGGTAGGTAAAGCTGTTATCTATTATGTCTCGTTTGGATTGTTTGGTTCGATAACTGGAATTGGTGCCGGGCTAATGTTTGAACCGGGAATCGGGATTATTAACACGCCAATTCCTGACCTTCATCAAAATTGGGAGCCGATCCTTCCATTTGAAATGTCGGGCAGCTTTATAATTGGCCTGACTTTATTTGGGTTTTTGTTTGGTGCTGCCTTGATAAGTTTTGGATCGCGCGCGAAAGCAGTTACAGGATTTTTGGCGCAGGCTCATCAGGCCCTTTCAAAAGTAATGAATGCTCTTATCGCAGTATCTCCGATAGGACTATTATTCTTATCAGCTTCATTTGTTGCCCGAGATGCAATTACTTATAATTCAATAGGTGGAATGATCGGAAATGGAAACCCATATGCTGCTATGACAATCGCGGCAAGTATGACTTATCTTCTGGCGGCTGTCGGTGGGTTGTTGGTGCTTGCATTTATTATTCTCCCATTGATACAAAAACTTTTTGGTAAACAGTCGAACATAAAGTTGTTAAGCTCTATCAGTCCGGCGCTTTTCACCGCAATGGGTACATCATCATCACAGGCTGCATTTCCTCTTACATATATTGGTCTGACAGACAAGCAAGAGATTGATAACCGGGCCGCTGCGGTAGTTCTTCCACTCGGATCAGTTTTGAATAGTGGGGCGACCGCATTCTGTGTAACACTTGGAACAATTTTCGTTACTCAAGCTGCTAATATAAGTTTGGGAGCCGGTCAGTTTGTAATACTTGCATTGGCACCTGTGCTTTTAAGTCTTGGACGAGTGGGGATGCCATTTTCTACATTGCCAATTTATATTGCCCTCTTTGCAATTCTTGATCTTCCGACTGCCGTCTATGCAGGGCTCGGCATGGTATTATTTGTTGAATGGCTTGTTGATAGATTTCGTTCGGGTCTAAATGTCTGGTCAGATGCTATTGGAATCGCAATTATTTGCGAAACATTTGATTTTAAAACAGCCCGAGTTACAAGAGATAGAGTCAGGTCATCTTCTGATTCACAATATGGATCACGTCCGCATGGGGATCGTGACCGTAGTGGTCAGCGTCGTCCGTTCGATAAGCGTTCAGACTCCAGAACTGGATCTGGTTCTGATCGTGATCACAATCGAGGACATGATCGAGACAGAGATCGCGATCGTGATCGGGGTGGTCGTTATGATAGTCGGACTCGCACAGGTTCTGAAAGACGCAGCTCCGATAGAGATAGTGGAAGTGAACGGTCAACGCGTTCCGATTCATATCGTCAGGATTCAAGAGGAAGAGACAGATCAAATGACCGGTCATCCAACAGGCCGGCAGAACGATCACCATTCGAGATGTCATCAAAACCAGATTCACGTTTTGATCTTGATTTAACTGGTCCTCGTCCGGAGAAACAGGCCGACAAACCGAAAGAACGTCCAGAACGTCGAGTGCGTAAAAGTGATGATCCTCAAGCTCCTGTACGTCGTGCGACAGATTCTAATCGCAAACAGTCTGCCAAGGCAGCTCCGAAACCGCAGGATGTACGCAAGACGACTCCTGTTGAGCCAAAGGCATCTGAACCGGTAGCGAAGAAGCCTGCATCGCGGGTGGTTAAGCCAAAACCAAAACCTGTTGCAAAGCCTGAACCGGTTGATGAGAATGAAGGGCGACTTAGCCCGGAAACGATTGCCCGTGAACTTCAGAAAGTTTCGCTTTCGGTTGGGTTGCCCGACGAATCACTTTTGATTGAGGATACAGAAGAAGAAACTGTTGATCCAATTGTGATTGAAAAGAAAAAAGAAAAATCTTCAAAACT